>USEQ01000174.1 GCA_900553655.1 uncultured Slackia sp.
CCAGCAGTAATTTGCATGTTTTCGCATAATGCAGGAAGGAGGCCGGCTTGCGTCGGCCTCCGTTTTCGTAAGGGATAAGGCTATGGCTCGCAAGAAAATGGTAACCAGTCGCGATATGTGCAAAATGCGCGTGTTCGGCGGAAAACGTCGTACGAAGCGTATAGGGAAAGTGAAATCGTGCGTGTTTCATCCGAGCGAGAAGCGCTGCGTCGGCTTTATGGTGAAGCGTCCCGACTTGCTATGGATGTTTCATCGCAAGGATTTGTTCGTCGCCCTTGATGGCTTCGATTTGATCGATGGCCGCATTGTCGTGAAAGACGAGGGTGATATGACGGGTCCTGCAGCCTGTCGTCGCATGGGCATAGACTGGGACCGCTGTGTCATCTGGGAGGGTATGCCTCTGATGACGATTGACGGAACGGCTATCGGCTGCGTCGGCAACATCTCGTTTTCGCTGCGCAGCGGCGAGATCGAGAGCGTGGAGGCATCGAACGGAGCCACGGCGAAGTATCTGTTGGGAACGCTCGAGATTCCGGTCGAGTACATCAAGGGTTTCAAGCGGGGCATGGGCGTTGACCTTGTCGTGAAAGAAGATAGCCGCGAGGCGGGAGAGCAAGAACAGTTCAAAGGCGCGATCATCGTTTCGGACGATGTGTGGGAGCTTTCTCCCGAGGGCGGCTGGGCGGAATCCGCCGGCGAATTCACCGCAAAAGCGCGCGCCCGTATGCACGAAGCCGCCGAAAAAGCAAAGCCGAAAGTCCAAGAGGTGACGCATGCGGCGGGCGAGGCCATAAACGAAGGGGCCTATGCCGTCGGCCAGCAGGTTGCTGCAAGCAAGGGGATGTTCGCGTCCTTCAAGGAAGAGTACGAAAAGGCCCGTTTTGGGGAGGAGTCCCGAGAGCTCGCTTCAAGCGAGGCCGATGATTCTCGGGAAGACGAGGAAAAGAACGCCCCCGTCGATTGCGACGCCGATGGCTCTGAGCTCGATGCTCAAGACGCGCAGGTCGACGATGTTTTCGACGAAGACGACGAGCAGCCGAAGGCGAAGGAAAAGCCGGCGCAGGCGTCGAAGGGTTCCTCCGTTTCGGGCATGTTCGCCGCATTCAAAGAGGAATACAACAAGGCACGATACGACGATTAGGACCTTCGGGGAGCAGCGAAGGTCAGAGGATTGGTGTTCATGGGCGAAAAACGATCGGGGAAGACGGGTTCCATCCGTTTGAAGATGGAGAGAATAGAAGAACGAAAAGAAAGCTTCGTAGAACTACAGGAAGAGCGTTTTGGGGAGCTCGAGGAAAAGCTTGAGAAGCCCGTGTCGAATCGTCCTGCGCTTGCGCGCCTTACCAAGGCCGACCTTTTCAAATTCGGCGGCTTGATTGCGTTTTTCGTGCTGATGGCCGTGGTGTGCGTGGCCATTGCTCCGCTTATTCTGGAACTCACTGAGCCGGGCGGAGTAGAACGGGTTGTCCAGGACGTTCGCAATGCAGGTCCGGGAGGTGTTCTGATCCTGTTGGGCATGCAGTTTTTGCAGGTCGTGGTTGCCTTTATTCCTGGCGAGGTTGTTCAGGTCGCCGCGGGCATGATGTACGGTCCATGGGGTGGCGCCGCAGTGGTGCTTGCGGGGTGCATCATTTCGAGCGCGTTTATCTTCTTTATCGTCCATAAGCTTGGCGCGCCGTTCGTGCGCGCTATGATTCCCGAGAAGTGGATGGGAAAGCTGGAGGATTTCGAGGAGACCGACAAACTTGATGTCATGGTTTTCGTGCTGTTCCTCATTCCGGGACTTCCCAAGGACGTCTTCACCTATTTGGTGCCCCTGACGGATATGAGCATGAGAAACTTCCTTGTCCTTTCGACCGTCGGTCGTATCCCTGGCATTTTGATGTCGACGCTTGCCGCGGACGGTCTTATGGAGGGCGACATCATGCGAAGCGTTTTGCTCTTCCTGGTAGCGGCGGGTATAGCCGCGCTCGCCATTGTGTTTCATGAGAAGATTATGCACGCCTTCGCCAAGAAGAAATAACGCTCGATACCTGATAACCTGAACGAGAGCTCGACTACGGCCCAGCGAACGAATCGTTGGGCCTCTTTGCTGGAGGGAAGGAAGGGGCGCCATGCGTTTTGTCTCTTGGAATGTGAACGGATTGCGCGCTGCGGTGAAGAAGGGATTCGAAGAGTCCGTCGCCGCGCTCGATGCCGATATTATCGCCTTGCAGGAAACGAAGCTTCAAGAGGGGCAGATCGATCTCCCGTTGCCGGGGTATTTCCAATTTTGGAGCTACGCCGAGCGAAAGGGATATTCGGGTACGGCGGTATTCTGCCGGCAAAAACCCCTTCGGGCCCTCCATGGGCTCGGTGATTCTGCGCTTGACGACGAAGGCCGCATCGTAGCGCTCGAATTTGACGATTACTGGTTCGTGGACGTATACACCCCCAATGCGCAAAACGAGCTTGCTCGCATAGGCCATCGTATGGCGTGGGATGATGCATTCAGGGATTTCTGCAAAAACCTCGAGAAGGGCGTGATTCCTGCGGGCGTTGCGGTGCAGGATTGCGCAAAGGGCGAGGGGCATGTATCCATTTCGGAGCTTCCTCTCACGCAAGAAGGCGTGCGCACCGCCGCGAAGCCCGTGGTGATGTGCGGCGATTTCAATGTTGCTCACCAGGAAATAGACCTGAAGAATCCTGGACCCAATAGGGGAAATGCCGGTTTCTCGGACGAAGAGCGAGGAAAATTCACCCGTTTGCTCGATGCCGGATTCGTGGATACGTTTCGAGCCTTGCACCCTGATGAGACGGGGGCGTATTCGTGGTGGAGCTATCGATTCAATGCTCGCAAGAACAACGCGGGATGGCGCATCGACTATTTCCTCGTGAGCGAATCGCTGCGCGATGCTATTCACGACGCCCGCATACACGCTGACATCATGGGAAGCGACCACTGTCCCGTCTCTGTCGAACTTGACGTATAATCACTGGATTATCCATCGAGACGATGGGTCGAAGGGTGAAAAGACTCTGCGCGCCGCCTGCGAGATGCATGGAGCGTGCTATTTCGCAAAGAGCCTTGAACTTGCGAGGGCTTGATTCGAAAGGATGGGGCGGTGTCGCCGCGCTTAAGCACCAGGGAAAGGATTCGGTCGTTGAGAACGCCGCTCGTTGCGGTGTTGTCCGTCCTTGCTGCAAGCGTGCTTTTCCTCATATGGCTCGGGTTTGTCGTCGTCGTAATGAAGGCCTTGATAGGGTAGGGCTATGTGGCAGAAATTCTCGCTATATGATTTTCGGGTCATAGCGCACTACCTGGGGGTATTGGTTCTTTTCCTTGCTGTTGCCCAATGCGTCCCCTTCGGCGTTGCGCTGGTGCTTGGCGAATGGAACCCGGCATCGCGCTATCTGCTGGGAATAGGCATCGCGCTTGTCGTGGGTTCTTTGCTGCGCATGTGCCTGGTGACTCCTGGAAAGCTTTCCCCCAAGCAGGCGCTTGCAGTAACCGGCTTCGCCTGGCTCGTGCTGGCTCTTTTGGCGGCTATTCCCATGGCTCTCTCCGGGCATTATGGCT
The DNA here is from genome assembly GCA_900553655.1 of uncultured Slackia sp. Taxonomy (GTDB): domain Bacteria; phylum Actinomycetota; class Coriobacteriia; order Coriobacteriales; family Eggerthellaceae; genus Slackia. Next base: position 3,560 of record USEQ01000174.1, read on the forward strand.
CGTATCTCGATGCGGTGTTCGAGGGCATGAGCTCGTGGACGACGACGGGCGCCTCGCTCACGCAGGATCTCGACCATATGTCCATAGCTGATAATACCTGGCGTTTTACCATGCAATG
>USEQ01000175.1 GCA_900553655.1 uncultured Slackia sp.
CGGCGTGGAATCGCAGCGTGTCGCGCTGGCGCGAGCGCTTGTGCTCAAGCCGGGCATTATGCTGATGGACGAGCCGTTTTCGGCGCTCGACCCTGCTACGAAAAGGCGCATGTACGAAACGTTTCGCCGCATACACGAGCGTTTCGATTGCACCATCGTGCTGGTCACGCATGATTTCAACGAAGCGCAGACGCTTGCCGACCGCGTGGGCATCGTACTCGATGGCCGCTTGAAGGCTGTCCGTCCTGCCCAAGACCTGTTTAAAGACGAAGCCAATAGCGATGTGCGCTTTTTCCTGGGCATGGAATAGCGCGCGCATCAAGGCTTGCCGGAGTTTATCTTGCACGAAAAGGCCCTTCGGAACTCGCAAAACTCACGAAACGTATCAACGTGTCCTTGTTTCGCAAGAGAAGCCGAGCTGGTGAAGCGAAGTTAGTCAACAAAAGATGCAAATATGGGTATTTACTTTGCTCTGTTGTTTTGTGCAGGGGTTTTTCGTGGTACATTTCGTGCAAAAATCGATTGCGGAACCCCGAAATGGTGACGGATAGCTCGCCATGTGGTGTTTTGCGATGTTTCGATAGGAGCCGCGATGCCTATTCGTGTGGTTCGCGAATCGCGGAAGCGCGGCTTGCGCTCGATGCACCGCTCAAGCGTTCAGGAGGACATTATGTCTTGGCTTGTTCTCGTTTTCTCTGGTTTGATGGAATCCGTCTGGGCGATTGCGCTGGGCGCATCGAATGGCTTTACGAGGCTCGGGCCTACGATCGTTTTCGTGTTGGGTCTCCTGGCAAGCATGGTCGGCCTGGGTTACGCCACGAAAACGCTCCCCATAGGCACGGCCTATGCCGTATGGGTGGGCATAGGCGCCGCAGGCACCGTTATCTACAGCATGGCTACGGGGGCTGAATCTGCCTCGTTCGCTAAAATCGCTCTGATTGCGGGCCTTGTAGGCTGCGTAGTGGGATTGAAGCTCGTTTCTGAATAAGGGCCTGGTGTCGGGCGGTCAAGCGGGCTTGCTAGCGTTCGCGAAAGAGGCGCGTATAGGCGCACCCTTCGGGAAGGTGGTCTGCGAACAAGGCGTGGCGCAAGGTCACGCGGTTGCATTGCGCGCAGACGTCGAAGCGGTTTTCGTATACAGTGCAGCGGCGCGTTTTCACATCGAGGAATTCGCAGGGCGCGGCGTAATCTATGATCACGTCGCCGTCTTCGTCTACTTCGCGCATGAAGCAGCAGCGTCCGCATTGGTCGCAGAGTTCGTCCCACGTTGCACGGTGTTTCAGGTAGCGGGCTATGATGGTCCACGGTGGAAGCATGCGTTCTCTTTCTGGGATGTTGGCGGAGGTTCCTGGCAGTGGGGCGCGAGCTATCGGCCTTCGTTTTTCTTGGCGCGCTTCTTCAGGTACGCCATGCGAATAAGACAGTATACGAGATAGCCGAAGCCGAGGATGCTGCCGAAGCTTAGCGCGACGGTATAAATAATGATCTGGATGATTATGAGAAGCAGGCAGCTTACGATCCATCCGTCAAGAAGGCGGTCTCTGACGCGCTTGAGAAGCCGATAGCCCAAAGGCAGAAAGAGTGCCCACAAAAAGCTTAAGACGAAGAGCAAAACCGCGGCCACGGTGGTTGCCAGGGTGGCGTCTTCTTGCGCATATCCCTGATTGACCAGGTAATTCAGGCAGCCGCCGTCAACGGTAGGGCTGGCGAGCACGAAGGCGAACACGCCGCCAATGACTACTCCCATGATGGCTCCGATAACGAGGTTTTGCACAAGCATGCGTTTTGTTTCGGAATACTCCATCATGGGAATCGTCCTTTCGCGGCGGTTTGTTTTGCGCTTGGCCGCCGAGGTGATTTCGATCGAGCAGACGCAGCGGCGCGATAAAGGCAAGCCTCGTCCCAAGCCTGTGAAGCGTGAGCGGAAGTGGTACGACTACTTGTACGTCATCACGCCCGTCTATCTGACATTGGGATTGTTCAACATTCTCTTCGCATGGATCGGGCTCGTGTTCTTCTTCGTGCCGCTCATTTTCGCCGTAGCGGGGAAGGGCAAGCTGTATTGTAACCGCTATTGCGACCGCGGGCAGTTCCTCGATCTTCTGGGGAAGCGGTTCGGCATCTCTCGCAGGCTCGCCTTGCCGCGTTGGATTCGCAGCAAGGCGTTTCGTTACGGGTTTCTGGCGTTTTTCATGGCCATGTTCGTCAACATGCTTGTTGTCACCTGGCTTGTTTTCACGGGCGCGCAGGAGCTCGGCACTACGGTGCAGCTGCTGTGGACGTTCCAGCTTCCGTGGCATTGGGCGTATCCTGTTGCGGTGGCGCCCGGCGTGGCGCAGTTTGCATTCGGGTTCTACGGCGTCATGCTTACCTCGACGGTTATCGGGCTGTTCATGATGGTGCTGTTCAGGCCTCGTTCGTGGTGCGTGTTCTGCCCTATGGGAACCATGACGCAGCTTATCTCTTCCGCTCGCGCGAAGGGTTCTTCCTGCGGCGGATGCGGCGGATGCGGCGCAGGGTGCGGTGCGGAATAGCTATGCCCGCCAAGCGAGCGGATGTCGACGTGGATGAAGAAAAAAGGGAGGGGTAAAAGATGGGGTGCGTGCATGAAGAAAGAGAACAGATAGCGGAATACGTGCATGAAGAATCCAAAGACGGATTCGCGCATGATTTGGAGGCGCACGCGGAGGAAGTCGCCGCTATTTTCAAGGCGCTCTCAAGTCACAAAAGACTGTTGATCGTGTGCTCCCTGTTAGACGGTCCTCGTTCCGTAGCCCATATCGCCGAGTATGTGCCAGGCATTTCCTTGCCCGCTGTTTCCCAGCATCTTTCTGCGCTTAAGGCTGCGGATGTGCTTTCTTGCGAAAAACGGGGTCAGCATGTGTTGTATTCGCTGGCCGATGTACGCGTGAAGCGTTTGATAGAGCAGGTGAGACAGGATTTCTGCGGCGAAGGGGAGCGATAAGTACAATCTGGCGCGTCCTGCATTGTGGCATACGCTACGAAACCCGCCTTGCGCAAAGCCCGCTGTTCGGTTGGACTCGCGCTTGGCGGAACCTTTGCTTGGACGCTTTACGCCCTCTTGCTTATTGTATTTGGTCGGTTATAGCTCGATGCGACCGAATTTCGCAAGAATCTGCGTTGCGGCGGCGCAGGCTTCACAGTCGCACCATTTCGCTCCTGCCTTTTTGCGCTCAAGCTGAGAGGCGAGGCCTTGTGCCGCGGTTTGCTCTCCGAGCACCTCTTTGGCGGGGCCTTCTAGGAACCCTATGACGCCATCGATAGTGGTCGGGCGTTCCTCAAGGGCGTTCAGCAGCGTTTCGGTTGCAGTGTCGGCTGCTTCGGCGTCGGCGGCGACGGCGTCTTTCCAAGCTTGAGCCGCGTCTTTGGTGACCTGCGTGCTGAAATCGCTTTTCGACAGGACGTCTGCGCGCTCGGCTACGAAATCGAACAGTTCTTTGTCCATGACGGCCTCCTTTGTCGCGTGCGCCCGCGGCGCGTTTACGGGTCTATTATAGGTCGAACCTCCGGGGCTTCTCTGCGCGGAGGGCGGTGCTCTTTCGGGGCGTCGTTTTTTCGGGTATCGGCGCGGTGCCGAACCGTTCCCTAAGTCGGCGCGGAACATGCGTTCGTAGAAGAATTCCAGTTTGTTTCTGAGGGCTGTCATGCCGTT
>USEQ01000176.1 GCA_900553655.1 uncultured Slackia sp.
GCTCGACGGCGTCATCGTGACCAAACTCGACGGCACGGCGAAAGGCGGCATCGCCTTGGCGGTAAGCCACGAGCTCGACCTTCCCATTCTCAAGATCGGCGTCGGCGAAGGCCTCGACGATTTGAAGGATTTCGACGCGCATGAGTTCGCGCGGGCGTTCGTGGGCGAATTCGACGAACGTTCCTAGCGAAAGGCGCGAAGTCTCGCGCCCGGCATGCTTGCTTTCGCCATCATCCGTTTCATCCGCTTGTAAGGAGCTGATATGTTCGACAATCTCTCGGATCGCCTCCAGGGCATCTTTTCCGGGCTGAAATCCAAAGGTCGTCTGACCGAAGAGGATATCAATACGGCCATGCGCGAAATCCGCATGGCCTTGCTCGAAGCAGACGTCAATTTCAAAGTGGTCAAGGAATTCGTCGCCTCCACCAAGGCGCGCTGCCTCGAAGCGGAAATCCTCGACTCCCTGACGCCCGCTCAAAACGTCGTTAAGGTCGTCTTGGAGGAGCTCACGGCGCTTTTGGGCCAATCCGATTCGAAGCTGGTGCTTTCCAGCCGCATACCCAACGTCATCATGCTCGTCGGCCTTCAAGGCTCGGGCAAGACGACGGCTTCCGCGAAGCTCGCATACCTTCTGAAAAACAAGGGTCACAGCCCGTTGCTCGTGGCGTGCGACGTGTATCGCCCCGCTGCGGCAGATCAGCTGCAGACGCTCGGCGACGAGATGGGCGTCAAGGTCTATCGCGGAGACGGCCAGGACCCTGTCAAAATCGCCCAAGAGGGCGTGCGTTTCGCAATCGACAATCTGCGCGACGTGGTCATCGTGGACACGGCGGGCCGTTTGCATGTAGACGAAGAGATGATGGACGAGGCGGCCGCGATCAAGATGGCGGTGAAGCCCGACCAGATACTCATGGTAGTCGACGCTATGACCGGCCAGGACGTCGTCAACGTTGCGCAGGCGTTCGCCGAAAAGGTGGAATTCGACGGTGTCATCATGTCCAAGATGGACGGCGATGCGCGCGGCGGCGGCGCTTTGTCCCTCAAGCAGGTCACGGGCAAGCCCATCAAGTTCATCTCCGCGGGCGAAAAGCCCGACAGCCTGGAGGAGTTCCATCCCGACCGCATGGCGAAGCGCATTCTCGGCATGGGCGACGTCGTGTCCTTAATCGAGCATGCCTCGAAGGTCCAGGCGGAAGAGATCGAGGCCGAGACAACGGCGCGCATGGCCAAGGCCCAGATCAACCTCAACGACTTCTTGGAGATCAAGAAGCAGGTCAAGAAGATGGGCGGTATCGGCAAGCTGGTCAGCGCGCTGCCGGGAGGCGACAAAGCCATGGCGTCCGGCCAGGTCGACGAAGGCGCATTCGACCGCATCGAGACGATCATCTTCTCCATGACCAAGCATGAGCGCGAGCATCCCGAAGTGCTCAACGGCAGCCGTCGTGCTCGTATTGCCGCAGGGTCTGGAACCACCGTGCAAGAAGTGAACCAGGTCATGAAGCAGTTCAACGAAGTGAAGAAGATGATGAAAAAGGCCATGCCGGCCGCCGAAGCTTTGCAAAGCGGCAAGCGTGGCAAGAAGGGGAAGAAAGGCAAGGGCAAAGGACGCATGCCTCGTCTGGGCATTCCCGGCATGGGCGGCATGAAGATGTCCGACCTCAAAAAGCTTCAAGACATGATGGGCGACATGAAGATGTAAGCCCTAGAGGCACGGGGGCACGTCCTTTCATGAACTATGGGCTAACCGCCCGCTTGTCTCGAACAGACGAGCGGGCGGTTTTCGTAGATAGGCGGCCGCAGCCGTGCGCATTCGACCGTATGCCGATGATGCCTCTTGCGAAGGGGGCTTAGCTTCGTATAATTCGGTGCGTATGAAAAAACCTAGAAAGGGGTTTGCAATGGCAATCAAGGTCGGCATCAACGGTTTCGGTCGCATTGGCCGTCTCGTGTATCGTGCAATGGCGAACGATCCGGCGCTCGACGTCGTCGCCGTCAACGACCTGGGCGACATTCCCACCATGGCCCATCTTTTGAAATACGATTCCGTCCACGGTCGCGCCTTCGACAAGGTGGAGGTTGTCGAGGACGGCTTCATTGCCGACGGCCACAAAGTCAAGGTCTTGAGCGAGCGCGAGCCTTCCAACCTTCCCTGGGGCGAGCTCGGCGTCGATATCGTGGTCGAGTCCACCGGCATCTTCAAGACCGGCGAACTTGCATCCAAGCATATCGAAGCAGGCGCCAAGAAGGTCCTGATCTCCGCTCCGGCCAAGGACGAGACCACCCCGACCGTCGTCTTCGGCGTGAACCACGAGATCCTGAAGGCTTCCGACGTGATCGTGTCCGCCGGCTCCTGCACCACCAACTCCATGGCCGCCATGGTCAAGCTGCTGGACGAGAACTGGGGCATCAAGGCTGGCTTCATGACCACCATCCACGCCTATACCGGCACCCAGATGATCCTCGACGGCCCGCGCTTCCCGAAGGCTCGCAACAACCGTGCCGCCGCAATCAACACCATTCCTCACTCCACCGGCGCTGCCAAGGCTATCGGCAAGGTCGTTCCGTCCGTGAACGGCAAGCTGCAGGGCCACGCCCAGCGTATCCAGGTTCCGGATGGCTCCGTCACCGAGCTGACCACCGTCCTGAACAAGGAAGTCACCGCTGACGAGATCAACGCCGCATTCAAGGCTGCCTTCTCCTCCACCGACTTCTACGGCTACAACGAGGATGGCATTGTGTCTTCCGACATCATCGGAGACACCCACGGTGGCGTGTTCGATCCGACCCAGACCGACGTCAACACCGTTGACGGCGTGACCATGGCTCGTACCGTTTCTTGGTACGACAACGAGTACGGCTTCACCTGCAACATGGTGCGCACCCTGCTGTACTTCGCTGAGATCTCCGAGTGAACCATGGCGGAGCAATCCGCACAGTTCACTAAGTAGAACTTGGTACAAGGGCTTTCGTCTCACGGCGAAAGCCCTTTTGCTAACCGACACAAATACGTTTTAGAGTGAATCGATATGGGCAAGGAAAAGCATGAGAAGGGCGCCGGCTCCACGCCGGCAACAGTGCAACTCGAACAAGCGGGAATCCCATTCAAAACATACGAATACGCACATTCGAACGACCATATGGATGACGGTTATGGGGTTGAGGCCGCCACCAAACTGGGCTTCGATGAACATCAGGTATTCAAAACGCTTATGGCCGACACCGGCTCCGAACGTGTGGTGGGCGTGGTTCCAGTAAGCGGGCACATGGATCTGAAGGCGCTGGCCGCAGCAGTCGGAGCCAAGAAAGCCGCTATGGCCGATCCAAAAGTCGCCATGCGCGAATCCGGGTATGTGGTGGGAGGCATCTCACCACTCGGTCAACGTACGCATCACAAAACCGTGCTCGACGAAAGCGCGCTGCAATATGGCGAAATACTACTGTCGGGAGGCAAACGCGGCTTTTCGATCGGCATCAATCCCAATGATCTGCTCAAGGTGCTTGACGGCATAGCCGCACCTATCGGCACCTGGTAATCACCGGTAATAGAAGCCGGTCAGCAGGCTGGTTTCTTACGAAGCTCACTGGGGAGCACGAAATGCATGTTCTCCTTAATGGTTTCGATGGTGGTCACATCATCGAAACCACGCTGTTCC
>USEQ01000177.1 GCA_900553655.1 uncultured Slackia sp.
CGTAAGCAAACGGTAGAATTCATCGAGCATTTCAGGTGTATTGCGTGAGCAGTGTACGTCGCCGAAGGCGATATCGAGTGGAGCGAGTCTGATATCGAGCTCGGCCGCCTCGCTTTCGAGAATATCCGACGCGGTATCGGTGACGATCATCATGGTTGTTCTCCCGAGGTATATAAACTGATACAAATTGTCTCAGTTCGTATCTTATTGTGTGGTCGTCACGCGTCAATATGAGCCGTGTTACAAAAGCGCAACATTTGCAGAATATAAAGGAAAGGTTTCCGAGGGCGACGGCGAAGAGCTAAGGAGCGCATGCGGGATACAGCGGCCAAGCGCATCGTATAGTGCAGCAATCGGGCGGTAGGGAAACGGAGGACTCATGGGCAAACGATCGGAAGCGAACAGGCAGACGCGCGTACGCATCGCGCGCGCCCTTTTGCATCTCCTCGGTTCAAAGGAGTTTTCTGACATATCGGTGACCGATATCGTGGAGGAGGCTCATGTTGCCCGGGCTTCTTACTACCGCAACTTCTCTTCGAAAGAAGACATTTTGGTGAATGCTGGGCGTTTGATTATGGATGACTTCGGGAAAGCCATAGGTGAAATCGACGGCGGATGCCTCAGCTACGAAGGGGTCGTTCTTACGTTTCGGTATTTCCGCGAGTATCGTATCGAGCTCCTTCGTCTTCATGGGGCCGGATTCACGAGCATCTATGAACGGCTGTTTCAAGAGTATGTCGCGTGTGCGGCGAAAGGTCGAATTCCTCGAGGCATGCTTCGCTACGGGGTCTCGTTTTACACGGGAGCCCTGTTCAACGTGTATGTTCGCTGGCTCGAAAACGGCATGAAAGAGTCTCCCGAGCGCATGGCTTCGTTGTTTTACACCATGATGGCGGCGGCTTTTGAGTCAGTCGGAACGTCTTTCATGGAAAATGCCAAGGTCGATAGGGCGGGTGGCGCGCACTGTTGCGAGGCTGCCTCGGAAGAAAGGTAGCATATGAAAAACGGCATGAGTGCAAAGGAATTGCTCCCGCTCATAGGTATCGCGTTTTCGGCGTTCGTGTTCAACACGTCGGAATTCATGCCCATTGCATTGCTTGTGGATATTGCTGCGGATTTCCAGGTGAGCGAATCGCAGGCGGGTATTCTCATCACCGCTTACGCATGGGCTGTTTGCATTCTTTCGCTGCCGTTGATGGTCTTTGCCTCTCGTTTCGGTTTTCGCAATCTTTTGCTTGGCCTTGTTGCCTTATTTGGAACGTGCCAGGTTCTTTCTGCGTTGGCGCCGGGGTATTGGATGCTTATGGCCGCTCGTATCGGGGTTGCTTGCGCCCATGCGGTGTTTTGGTCCATCGCATCTCCTGCGGCGGTGCGTGTGGTTCGCGTCGAGCATCAGTCCCTGGCGCTTTCCGCCATCGTCACAGGGTCTTCGGTCGCGATGATCTGCGGATTGCCGCTTGGCCGCGTTGTGGGCCTTGCCCTTGGATGGCGCATGACGTTTCTTTGCATCGCCGCTGTTTCCTTCGGAGTTCTGGCGTATCTTGCCGTGGTCTTTCCGAAGGTTCCTGCGGGTGAGCGCTTTTCTGTCCGAGAGCTGCCGAAGCTCCTGAAAAACCCTGTTCTTATGGGAGTGTATGTCGTGACCGCCTTGATGGCGACAGCCTACTATACGGGGTATAGTTATATCGAACCTTTTTTGCAGCAGATTGGCGGGTTTTCCGACGGGTCGATTACGGCGGTTCTTTCCATCTTCGGTATTGCGGGCATTGCGGGAAGCGCGCTGTTCGCCCGTCTCTATACAGGGCGGCGTCGACGCTTCGCGTTTCTCATTCTGGCGCTTTGCGGCATCACGGCATCGCTCTTTCTTATGCTGCCTTGCGCAACAGGCTTTGCTTTTGCGGCGGGCGCGTGCGTTCTTTGGGGCGCGTGTGCAACGGCGTTCAACGTCTCGCTTCAATCTGAAATTCTCAAGTATGCTCCCGAGGGCGCTGCTGCGGTCGCTATGTCCATTTTCTCCGGGATTTTCAACCTCGGCATCGGTGGCGGATCGGCAATAGGTGGAGCGGTAAGTTCGGGCATGTCAATTTCGTGGGTCGGTGTCGTCGGCGGATTCATCGGGGTGGCAGGCGTTGCGGCCTGTGCCGCGTTCTTGATTCCCTCCATGAACAAAAGAGGTGTCGTGTCGAAGTGAAGAAACGGGCTATTTCGTGTACGGTTCCTTGCATTTGTTCGTTTTCGAAGAGCTTGCTCTCCTGAAAGGTTTCTCGCCTATTTTCCGCTTCCTAAAAAATCGTGTATGCTATCGGCTCGTTGAATCGAGCTCGGCTCTTGCCGTGAACCATAAAGCGTTACATCAATTCCGCATCGGAGGATACAATCTTGAAACTGGTTGTCACCGAGAAAAACATTGCCGCCCAGAAAATCGCTGACTTGCTCAGCGTCGGAAAGCCCAAGGCCGATAAGGTATACAACACCCCCGTGTATCGTTTCCAGGTGGATGGCGAAGAGTGGGTGACCATCGGTTTGCGCGGCCATATTCTCGAGCCCGATTTCATGCCCTCCATCATCTATAAGAAATCCAGCGGCTGGCAGGGCGTGACGGCCGATGGCGAAATCGTTCCGGCCCATATCCCCGATTTTCTTCCTAAGCCGCCTTTCAAGACGAAGCGCAAGCCTTTTAAGGCGGACGGCGTGGAGATGGGCGCGTGGAAGATGGACGCTTTGCCCTATCTGGCCTACGCCCCCATCGAGAAGCGTCCGAAGGAAAAAGACATCATTCGCAGCTTGAAGAATCTGGCGAAAAAGTCCGACGAAATCATCATCGCAACCGACTTCGACCGCGAGGGCGAGCTTATTGGGTCGGATGCCTTGAGTTGCATGAAAGAGGTCAATGACGCAGCCCCGGTGTTCCGCGCGCGCTATTCGGCAATCACCAAAGACGAAATCCAGCATGCGTTTTCCCATTTGGTCGAGCTCGACAACGACCTCGCCCAGGCCGGCGAGAGCCGTCAGGATATCGACCTTATCTGGGGCGCGGTGCTTACGCGCTATCTGACCATTGTAAAGTTCGCAGGTTATGGAAACGTGCGTTCTTCGGGCCGCGTGCAAACGCCGACGCTCGCTTTAATCGTGGCGCGCGAACGCGAGCGTATGGCGTTCGTGCCCGAGGACTACTGGGTCATCAAGGCCCGCTTCGGCCAAGAGCCTGAGGATTTTGAGGCAACGCATGCGACGGCTCGCTTCAAGGCGGAGGCGGAGGCAAATGCCGTCATGGGCCATGTCGAGGGCGCTTCGAAGGGCGTGATCTCCTCCATCGAAAAACGCAAACGCACGGTTGCGGCTCCGGTGCCGTTCAATACTACGAGCCTTATGGCCGCCGCGGCGTCCGAGGGCCTTTCTCCTGCGCGGACCATGCGCATTGCCGAAAGCCTCTATATGGATGGCTATATCAGCTACCCCCGCGTGGACAATACGGTCTATCCGGAATCGCTCGATCTTGAGGGTACGGTGAGGAAGCTTTCCGACGTTGCGGTGTATCGTCCGTATTGCCAGGAGCTTCTTTCCAAGGGGGCGCTTGTCGCAACGCGCGGCAAGAAGGAGACCACCGACCATCCGCCCATCCATCCCACGGCGGCGGCCGACCCCGATAA
>USEQ01000178.1 GCA_900553655.1 uncultured Slackia sp.
CCGAGCTGTAGCGATCGACGCATCGCTGTCGAATCGCTGATTTGTCAAGAAGGCGGACCGTTGGTCCGCCTTCTTTCTTCATGGTGCACTATGCGGCCGCTCTCTTTCAGAAGCGCAACTGCACTCGAATCTTTCAACATGCATGTTTGTTTCGAACCGACGCACGACGACGCACAAAAAAACGCCCTTGGAGCACGAACGAAAAGCTCCAAGGGCGTACTTCGTCAAAGGCGAAAGCCGCTTATTGCTCTTGAGCCTGAACGGCGGTGATGGCGACGACGCCAACGACGTCATCGGCGGAGCAACCGCGAGACAAATCATTCATCGGGGCGCCAAGTCCCTGCAGAATGGGGCCGTACGCTTCAGCCTTGGCAAGACGCTGAACTAGTTTATATCCGATATTTGCCGCATCAAGATCGGGGAACACCAAAACGTTCGCTTTGCCCGCAACGGGGGAGTCGGGAGCCTTCGAAGCGGCGACGCTTGGAACCAAGGCAGCATCCGCCTGCAACTCGCCGTCGATTGCGTATTCGGGCGCCTTCTCTTTCGCCATGGCGAGCGCGGACGTCACCTTTTCCGTATCGGCATCTTTGACGGAGCCGTAGCTTGAGTGAGAGAGCATGGCCACGCGAGGAGTGGAGCCGATGACTCGTTCGTAGGATTTGGCGGTGGCCACGGCAATCTCCGAGAGCTCCTCGGCGCTAGGCTGGATGCACACAGCGCAATCAGCGAACATGAACGTGCCTTCGTCGCCGAGCGCGCATTCGGGAACCTCCATGACGAAGAAAGAGCTTACGAGCTTGCTACCCGGAGCGGTCTTGATGATGCGCAGGGCGGGCTGAAGAACATCCTTTGTCGCATGGCATGCGCCGCCTACGAGGCCGTCGGCACGACCCGTTTTCAGTAGCATCGTCGAAAAGTACATGACGTTGTCCATGAGCGAACGGGCCTCTTCGATGGTCATTCCCTTTGCCTTGCGCAACTCGAACAGACCTTCTGCGAGCTCTTCGCGAAGATCTCCAGAGGTGTTGTCAATCACCTGAACGCCATCGAGATCGAAGCCCTTTGATGCGATTTCCGCAGGATTGCCAACAACGATGATGTTCGCTATCCCCTGATCGACAACCTTGCGTGCCGCCTCGAGGATGCGGTCGTCGTTTCCTTCCGGAAGGACGATTGTCTTCTTGTCGGATTTCGCACGATCGATCATCGTGTTGAGAAACGTTGCCATACAGGCCCCTTTCCTGGTTGTTCACTCCAATCGCCATCATAAAGCACGCTTGCGCGCTTTGCTTGATTCGCGGCGGGAACGTTTCATTTTTTCGGCGATGAGGAAAATGCTGAATTTCATATGATTGTCATCATACTCCGACGGCTGCGCGGTACGCATTGTCTATACTATGATGTTGCATTCAATCCGAATGGCGCATTTCGCGCCTCTTGCCGCCTTTGGAGGGGCTTTCGCTCATGAAAACCGTTTCGTTCGCTATTCCGTGCTACAACTCTGCCGACTACATGGATACCTGTATCGAATCCATCCTCGAATGCGATTTCGGCAACCGCAACGACATAGAGATCCTAATCGTCAACGACGGCTCCACCAAAGACAACACCGCTGAAAAGGCCGACGAGTGGGAGCGCCGCCATCCTGAAATCATTCGGGCCATCCATCAAGAGAACGGCGGACACGGCGCGGCGGTCAACGCGGGCCTCAAGCACGCGACGGGCCGATACTTCAAGGTCGTTGATTCCGACGATTGGCTTGACCGCGAGGCCATGGAAAGCGTCATGCGCTACCTGCGCATGCAAAGTGAGCTGAAAGACCCTACGGACCTGGTCATTGCCAATTATGTATACGAGAAGGTTCATGAGGGAACCCGCACCGTCATGAATTATCGCAACGTATTCCCACGCGGTCGTGAATTCACCTGGGACGAAGTGGGGCATTTCGGACAGTCCCAATACCTTCTCATGCATTCGGTTATCTATCGCACGGACTTGCTGCGGGATTGCGGCCTGAAGCTTCCCGAACATACGTTTTATGTCGACAACATTTTTGTGTACGTGCCTCTGCCGCACGTCAAGACGATTCGCTATTTCGATGAGAACATGTATCGATACTTTATCGGCCGCGAAGACCAAAGCGTCAACGAGCAAGTCATGTACTCCCGTCGCGACCAGCAGCTTCGCGTTACGCGCCTGATGATTGACTCCGTTAATCTCCCTGACGATGTGGAGTCTCGAAAGCTCGAGAAATACATGGAGAATTACCTTTCCATGATGATGTGCATATGCTCGATCTTTCTCCGCCTCGAGAAAACGGAGGATAACGAACGCAAGCGCGCAGAGATCTGGGAGTATCTCGAGAAAGCCAATCCAGCCCTCTATAAGCGCATCCGCCATACGGTCCTGAACTGGGGAACGAACATCCCGACCGAGGCAGGACGTCAATTCGGCCTTTTCGCCTATCACTTGGCGCAAAAAATATTCAAGTTCAATTGATTTGCTTGAATTATCATCTTTTACGCCGAACGACCTGTGCCGACGATGCTTGGCGCAGGTCGTTTTCACGCTTCATGATCGATCAATCTGTACTATGCAATACGATGCTTTGCGCGCAAGGACATCTATTGGTCCGCGGGAAAATCCATCCACGAACTGCCCGGAAGGCTATCGACGAAAAAAACGGCTACTTGTAGTCGGCGGGGTTTTTGGCGGCAGATCCCGTTGTCCTCTCTCTCGCATGGAGCTCCTTTCCGAAGAAAACCGCATTTTCTCCGAATCGGTCCTTCACTTTGTCGGTAGCGCCTGCGAGGCTCTTTCCCGATGACGCGTCGATGTTGAATTGCTCCAAATCGGCATGTGGATGAGCGCGATTATCGGTTTCTTGCACTTCAAATGGCATAAAAAGCGAGGTTTGCTCGCTGATGTGCGGTACGAACCCGCTTACGCCAACGCCGACGAGACGAACCCTCATGCCAGGCTTCCATACCTCATCTATCATCTGGTGGAGAAGGGGGATGAATACGAATTCATTATCCTCCAATCCGTCCATTCGGCGCTGGACGCTTCTCGTCGATCGGTCGGAGAACCTCATCTTCAGCACAAGAGTACGACCAGCCAGCCCCTTTTTCCGAAGCCTTCGGCCCACCTTTGCCGCCATGGTGTCGACAGCGGCGGATATCTCTTCGAAAGAAATGAGGTCTTCCGAAACCGTCATTTCGTTTGAGACAGATTTGACTTCGTCGTCGTTTTCCACGGGAGTCGCATCAAGACCGAGACAGCGATTTCTCATCATCTCCGCATTTTTGCCCCATATTTCCTTGAGAAGGCTGGCTGGAGCACAGGCGAGCTGACCGAGCGTTTGTATACCGTGAAGATGCAGCGTTTCTTCGGCACGTTTGCCGACGCCCGACATGGCCCTGATGGGAAGAGGGGACAGGAAATCGGATTCTCTTCCCGGATACACGACGGTAAGACCGCAAGGTTTGTCCATGTCAGAAGCAATCTTCGCAATGGTTTTGCTTGTTCCCAACCCGATGGAGCATGTTATGCCGAGCTCGGAGACGCGCTGCTGTATACGCCGCGCGACAGCGACCGGATGCTCGCGGTTGATGCGAGTGGGGGAGAT
>USEQ01000179.1 GCA_900553655.1 uncultured Slackia sp.
TTACGCTCGGCACGGAAGCATACGGCCAGTACAGCATCACCGCCATCGCAACCGCCGTCCATGAGATGGGCCATGCTTCGCAGTACGCGGAGGGCTACGCGTTCATGAAGTTTCGCAGCGCGTTGGTCCCCGTCGTCAATTTCTGCTCCAACGCATGGATGGTCATCTTCATGCTCGGCCTTCTCATGGGCGCTGCCGGCGGAACGACCCTTATGAAAGTAGGCATCCTCATGTTTGCTGCAGTGCTGCTCTTCCAGCTCGTCACGCTGCCCGTCGAATTCGACGCTCCCCGCAGGGGACTTGCCTATTTGCAGGCCACGGGAATGAACAAGGCCGAGTTGTCCGGGGCATATTCGGTGCTGCGCGCTTGCGCGCTCACCTATGTTGCAGCGGCCTTGACCGCTCTTCTGCAGCTCTTGTACATGGTTCTTTCCACCCGATCGGAAGATTAGCATGCTGCTCTCCCAAGCTTCATCGCAAGGGGCCGCCACCTCGCGGCCCCTTTCCGTTTCAGAGGCCATGCAGGCTGCGAAACGTTCTCTAGAATCCATTACCGTCAAACTCATCGGCGAAGTTTCCGAAGTCAATGCGAAAGCGGGATACAAGGCCGTCTATTTCACGGTGAAGGACGACGGCGCCTCGCTGCCGTGTATGATATGGCTTAATCGCTACCATCAATCTGGCGTGCAGCTCTGCGTGGGGCAGCGCGTCGAACTGACGGGGCGTTTTACGCTGTACGCCCCCAAAGGCCGAATGAATTTCGATGTGTTTTCCATCTCCCTCGCAGGAGAGGGAGACCTGCGCCGCCGCGTCGCGGAACTCGCTCAGAGGCTCGAGCGCGAAGGGCTCATGGCGGCTTCCCGAAAACGTCCCGTTGGGTCGCTGTACGAGCATATCGGTCTTGTGACCTCGCCGCGCGGCGCCGCCGTGCACGACGTGCTCAGAACCATTCGCCGTCGTTTTCCCGTTGCCAGAATATCGCTTGCAGGCGTCGCCGTCGAAGGCTCCCAGGCCCCGCAGGGCATCGTGTCCGGAATCGATGCGTGCGTAAGGGCGGGCTGCGAGGTCGTTCTCGTCGTGCGCGGCGGCGGAAGCTTCGAAGATCTCATGCCCTTCAACGATGAGCGACTCGCGCGTGCCATTGCAGCATGCCCCGTCCCAGTCGTTACCGGCATCGGCCACGAGCCCGATACGTCCATAGCCGATATGGTCGCCGACGTCAGGTCGTCGACCCCCACTGCAGCCGCAGAACGCGTTTCGCCTGATTCTTCGGCGTTGCTTCGAGAGCTCGATGCGCGCGCAGCGTCCATGAGCGCTTCACAGCGTCTTGCAATCGAGCGCTACGAAGCCAGGCTCGGATATGTCGCCTCGCGCCCGCTCTTCAAAGATCCGCACCTGCTTTTTTCCACGGATCTTCTCACGCTCGACCTTCTCCACGACAGGCTCTCGCGCGCCCTGCCCGAATGCCTTGCGAAAGACTCTCTCCATCTAACCGATGCGCAGCGCCGCCTTTGCACCTGCGCGAAAACGTCTTTCGAAAGATTTGAGCACGAGCTGGCCCTTCGCGCAGGACGCTTGCATGACCTCTCGCCTCTGGCCGTTTTGTCGCGCGGCTATGCGATAGCCAAAGACGAAGAGGGTAGCGTCGTTCGCTCGGTTTACGCCGTCCATGACGGCGACAAGCTCGACGTGGCGGTGTCGGATGGCGTTATTTCATGTTCAGTCAATTGCAGTTCGCCTCGTACGCAGGCAGGATAGGAGTTATCGATGAATACTGATGCGGCCAACAAAGCCGAAAACAAGGAAATGAGCTTTCGCGAGGCCATGGCCGAGCTCGATAAAACCGTGTCGGTTCTTGAAAGTAACACCCTGGAGCTCGAAGACAGTCTGAAGGCTTACGAGCGCGGGGTCGCGATCCTCTCCGATTTGAAACAGCGCCTTTCTTCGGCGCAGCAAAAAGTCGATGTTCTCATGGGCCAGCTTGACGCTCCCGCCGATGATGCAACCACTGACACGACTCTTTCGTAGCCAGCCGATCATTTGACAGTACACTGTCATACGAAATTCGAGAGGCATGACACTATTTGGAAAGGCGGTTCTTGCATTATGGCAGACTGCATCTTTTGCAAAATTGCCGCAGGGGAGGTCCCTGCGACTGTCGTATACGAAGACGATATGGTAATCGCCTTTGACGACCTTTCTCCGATGATGCCCGTCCATACGCTTATTATCCCGAAAGAACACCATGCCAATATCGGCGACGATGTTCCGGACGAGCTCATGGGACATCTGTTTAACACGGTGAAAAAGGTGGCTCAGATCAAAGGAATCGCCGAAAACGGCTATCGCGTCATCGTCAATACCGGAGATGACGCCCAACAGTCCGTCCACCATCTCCATGTCCATGTGCTCGGCGGCGCACCCATGAATTCTGGTTCGCCGGCCCTGTAAATTCGAATACGGGAGTAACACGTGAAAATCCTTGTTATCAATGCTGGTTCATCTTCCCTCAAGTATCAGCTCGTCGACACCGACCAAGACAAAATGCTTGCAAAAGGTCTTTGCGAGCGCGTAGGAAGCAAAGACTCCTATATCAAGCATGGCGCCGATAGGGACGAACGAATCTTCGCACAGTATATGGCGGATCACGAAGAGGCCCTGAAGGTCGTCTTCGACGCTTTGATTCATAGCGAACGTTCCACTATCACGTCTATCGACGAAATCGACGCAATCGGCCACCGAATCGTTCACGGCGGAAATTACTTCGATTCTTCCGCTCTGATTACCGATGAGGTTCTTCAAAAGATTGAAAGCCTGTGCACGCTTGCTCCTCTTCACAATCCGCCTGCGCTCAAGTGCATTCAGGTGTGCCAGGAACTTGCGCCGGCACTTCCTCAGGTCGCTGTTTTCGACACGTCCTTCTTCCAGACCCTCCCGCCTTCGGCTTACATGTATCCGCTTCCTTACGAACTGTGCGAGAAGCACCAGATCAGGAAGTACGGAGCGCACGGAACGTCGCATCGCTACATCGCCAACCGCTGTGCTGCTCTTATGGACCAGCCTCTCGAGGATCTGAAAATCATCACATGTCATCTGGGCAACGGCTGCTCCATTTCCGCAATCGACCACGGCATCGCCGTCGATACCTCCATGGGCTTCACTCCTCTTGACGGCCTTATGATGGGTACGCGCTGCGGCGCAATCGACCCCGCCATCATTCCGTTCCTCGAGGAAGCGGAAGGTCTTGCGCCGGCACAAATCAATGAAATCATGAACAAGAAATCGGGCCTGCTTGGCGTATCCGGCATCAGCAACGACATGCGCGATGTTCGCAAGGGCGCCGAAGCGGGCGAGGAACGCGCCGTTCTCGCCTACGAGATGTATGCGCATTCCATTCGCAAGTACCTCGGCCAGTATATGATCGAAATGGCCGGCGTCGATGCCATCGTTCTTACTGCAGGCGTGGGTGAGAACTGTGACCGCATGAGGCGTCTTGCTTTCGCGGGCCTGCAGCCCCTTGGCATCATTCTTGACCAGGAGAAGAACAGCAGAAGCCACCATGGCAAAGAACGCTTCATCTCCCATGACGATTC
Organism: uncultured Slackia sp.; assembly: GCA_900553655.1. Lineage (GTDB taxonomy): Bacteria > Actinomycetota > Coriobacteriia > Coriobacteriales > Eggerthellaceae > Slackia. The sequence goes on from USEQ01000179.1 coordinate 3,594, forward strand.
TCCCGTCAAAATTATCGTCATTCCGACAAATGAGGAGA
>USEQ01000180.1 GCA_900553655.1 uncultured Slackia sp.
CCTCTACGCCAAAACGTACTTTTGGACGGCTGACGCCGCAACCTGACCGTCGACCGTCGCCTTTACCTCGGCAACGCACATGCGTCGCGAGGACTTCGCAATAACCGCCTCGAGGCGCACCGTATCGCCGGGAACCACCTGGCGACGGAATTTCGCGCCGTCGATGCCTGTCAAAAACCCGATCGCGCCCTCTTGCCCGCGCGCGGCAAGCACGCAGCACGAGGCGGCCTGAGCGAGCGCCTCCATGATGATGACGCCCGGCAGGACGGGATGGCCGGGAAAATGCCCTCGGAACAAAGGGAGCTCGCGATCCACATCGAGCTCCGCCACGATACTCACGCCGGGCTCGCAAGCAAGAATCCGGCTGACCCAGATAAATGGGTCACGATGCGGCAGCAAGGCCTCGACGCCCTCTTTTCCGCAAGGAAATGCAATCTCCATTCTTCGCCTTCCTACGAAAGCCCACGATACGGCGCAATGGCAAGCGATGCGTTATGACCGCCGAACCCGAGCGAATTGCTCAAGGCCACCTTCTGCTCGCACCCTTCGAGCGTACAACCCATGACCACGTTCACATCGCACTCAGGATCGACCTGCGTCGTTCCAACCGTCGGAGGAACGACGGATTCCGACACCGAAAGTGCACAGACAATCGCCTCGAGCGCACCGGCTGCACCGAGCGTATGACCCACCGTGCCCTTGATGGAGGTGACGGGAACCTCGCGCCCCCTTTCGCCCATAAGGAAACGAAGCGCCGCAGACTCGGTCGCGTCATTGGCGTGAGTGGAAGTGCCGTGCGCGTTGAGATGCCCCACGTCTTCGGGGGCGAACCCGCCCTCGGACAGCGCCTGGCGCATGGCGCGCACGATACCTTCGCCGCTCGGGTCGGGCGCGGTCATATGAAACGCATCTCCCGTAGACCCGAAGCCCGCGACCTCGGCGATAATGCGGGCGCCACGAGCCGTCGCATGCTCAAGGGACTCGAGCACCAACGCGCCAGCCCCTTCGCCAGGGACGAATCCGTTGCGATTCACATCGAAAGGCATCGCGGCCCGCGCGGGGTCCTCCGCCTTCGTCAGCGCCCCTAGATTGCCGAATCCGGCAAGGCAGATGGGAGAGATGGACTCCTCGCTTCCTCCGGCCAAGGCCGCATCCGCGTACCCATGGCGAATGAGGCGATATGCCTCGCCCACGCAGTGGGAACCGGTCGCGCACGCCGTGACGATGCTGAGGCAGTCGCCCTTCAGTCCATAGCGAATGGACAGGTTGCCCGCCGCCATGTTCTCAATCATGGTGGGGATGAACAGCGGGTTCACGCGCTTTGCACCTTTTTTGTGCAGGGTGATACAGCCCTTCTCGAACTCCTCAAGGCCGCCGATTCCGCTTCCCCACACGCACGCCATGCGCTCTGCGTCGCCCTCTTCGGCACGAAGGCCGCTTTGGGCCATGGCCTCATCGGCTGCAACGATGGCGTACTGAACGAACGGGGCGAACCTGCGCGCTTCTTTTTTGGAAAACCCGCATGCCACAGGGTCGAAATCGGGGATTTCCGCCGCAACGCTTCCCGCAAAGCCGCTTGCGTCGAATTTCGTCACCTTGCCTATGCAGCAACGCCCCTCTTTGACCGCGCTCCACAAAGGCACGACGCCGATGCCCGCGGGAGACACCGACCCCATGCCCGTGATAACCACGCGATGCGTGCCGTCGCTCTTGCGCATTTCGTTCGTACTCATAGCGAAATACCTCCGTCTACGCCTATAACCTGCCCCGTGATGTATCCAGCCGCATCGCTCGCCAAAAACGCGACCGCATTCGCCACGTCTTCCGGCCGTCCGAGACGTTTGGACGCAATGCGAGAAAGGGCCGCCTCCCTCGCCTTTTCGCTCATGGCGCGCGTCATGTCCGTATCGATGAATCCAGGCGCAACGGCGTTGACCGTGACGTTGCGCGAGGCCACTTCTCGGGCGAGCGATTTCGTCAGGCCGATGATGCCCGCCTTCGATGCGGCGTAGTTCGCCTGCCCCGCATTGCCGAACACGCCCACCACGCTGCTCATGTTGACGATGCGCCCCTGTCGAGCCTTCACCATGCCTGGAAGTGCTGCGCGGCAGCAGTTGTACGTGCCTTTGAGATTCACAGCGATAACGCGGTCGAAATCTTCTTCCTTCATGCGCATCATGAGCCCATCTTTGGTGATGCCCGCGTTATTGACCAGCACGCGCACCGGCCCCAAGGCGCACGCAGCGTCTTCAAGCAGCGAAGCAGCCGCTTCGAAAGACGAGACATCCGCTTCGAAAGCGCGGGCAGAAACGCCGAAGCGCTCCTCCAGGCTCCACGCAAAATCGGCAGCAATCTGAGCGCTTCCCGCACTCGAGTGGTTGACGGCCACGTTGCAGCCCGCCGACGCAAGCGATTCGCATACTGCCCTGCCTATGCCGCGCGCACCGCCCGTCACCACGGCGCAGCCTTGCACGCGAAGGTTATCCTCCGTTACCCGAGGTTCCATGCGATTCCTTTCGTAGAAGCCGTGCACCGGCTTTAATCATCCTGTGTTTCCGCGAGTTTCTCGGCAACCGCCTCTAAGTCCTCGCGCGACTCTATGCGCATGCGCACCGTGCCCTTGTCCACACGGCGGACCAACCCCGCGAGCACGCCGCCCGTTCCGCACTCCACGAACGTGTCCACGCCTTGCTCAACCAGCCACGTCACGCTCTGGCTGAAAAGAACCGGCGAGGTCAGGTGGGCCACGAGATGAGCCGCAGCATCGTCGGCGAGAAGGGGTCGCGCATCCACGTTGCAAACCAGAGGGATCTTCGCCTCGTCGAATACAACGTTTTCAAGACGGGCCGCGAACACCTCTGCGGCAGGCCGCATCAGGGGACTATGGAATGCGCCCACCGTCGCCAACATGGCGCTGCGCCTGCCCGGACCCGACCACGCCTCTTTCGCGCGCGCCACTGCCGTCGCATCCCCCGAGACCACGATCTGCCCCGGCGCATTGAAATTGGCGGGCACGAGCACGTCGCCCTCGGCGCAAGACGAACACACCTCGAAGACCTCCTGTTCGGTGCCGCCCATCAGGGCGCACATAGAGCCCGGCCGCAGCCTGCACGCTTCGGCCATGGCACGCGAGCGATCCCGCACCAGAGAAAACGCCGTCTTCGCGTCGAGCATGCCGGAAGCAGCAAGCGCGCCTATCTGACCGAGAGAAAACCCCGCCACGTAGTCGGGCTTGATGCCGCGCTTGACAAGCGCTCGGACCTGAGCAACGGAAAGAGCGCACAGCGCCGGCTGAGAGACCGCCGTGTCCGCAAGCGAAGCTCCGGTTTCATCAAGACACGCTGCCGCGACATCAAAGCCGCACACGTCAGACGCCTCGCAAAATACCTCGTCTATTTCGGGCATGCCGAACAACGTCGCCCCCATGCCGGGCCTTTGCGAACCCTGGCCAGAAAGAAGAAACGCCACTTTCCCCATGGGCTAGCTCCTTTTCCGCACCGCGCGAGACGCCGAGGCGTCGGCGAGTCCCTGCAGGTCGAGCGAAGCACGGCTTGCACCCTGCCCCATAAGCTCCTCCACCACATCGCGCGCGCTTTTGCG
>USEQ01000181.1 GCA_900553655.1 uncultured Slackia sp.
CTCATCGACTCGAGTATTCGTTTCCTGGAATTTATCGGTGTTTGCGCTGCTGTGGAATCCGAAACGACCGATGAGCTCCATAGGGGCGTCTTGGGCAAGCACCGACACCTCGAACATGCCCGATGCCGCGATAACGCCCGTCGTGAAATTGTCCTTGTTGATGGCGATACTCGCCTGGGCGGGATTCGATGTGACCTGAGAGAACGTGTTCACCACGCAGCCGGCCTGCTTGTCGCCATCCCGGGCGGTGACAAGATACAAACCGTACGACAGGCTTCGGAAGGCTATCTTATCTATCATTGATCCTCTTTTCCTCGAAATCGCCTTTTCGCGGATACTTCATTTTAGCTGAAAAAAACGTGCATTCCTCCCCTCGCAAGCTTGCACCATGCTACAGTGCGCTGCGCACATAGATTAATACCCATATGCTGATTATCTTGATACGCCATCATAAGTAGAGGTGCATATGACCAGTTCAAACGATAGAAGGAATTCCGAACGCAGCATCGTCGAAGACTCTTTCGAAAAAGAGCTGCGCGACAGAGCGCGCGAGAGACTTCAAGAAAGAGAAGACGCCCTGCATGGCGCGCAGCATTCGACTCCGCAGCGAAAAAGCAAGGTTGGAACCGAGGGAAAAGCAACGTTAAACGGACGTTACGCTCGCCACGAAGCCCCCTCCGATGCACTCGCCCCGGCATCCCCTCGAGGTGCGCTCCCCTTTTCTGGCAGACCCCTTCTAGGCGTGCTCCTTGCCGTGCTCGTCATCGTCCTTCTTGCGGTCTTCGTCTCCTCGACGGTATCCCGCTGCGACAAATCCGAAGAAGACGTCGCCTCCGAACCGCAGCAAGTCGCACAAGTCCAACAGGAAGAGCAGCAGTCGGAAGCATCGGAAGAAGTCCAGGCCGTATCCTTCGACCCCTCGCCGCAAGAACTCGACAACATCCCTTCTTCTTCAGGCATTGAAACCTTTTCCCTCTCGAACGCCTCGGTGCCGGAGATCTCGGAAGAACAGCGCTCCGCCATTCAGGAGGCCCTAGACAACGCTACGGAGCAGGGCGATATCGGATTCGTCTTCTATAGCCTAGAAACCGGCCGCGGCATTTCCTACAACGCCGATGCCACCGTATACGGCGCCAGCTCGTTCAAGGGCCCCTATGCCCTCTACATCTGCGAATCGCTAGTGGAGTCGGGCACGATATCGCTCGATTCCGCCTGCGCGGGCACAGCGTTCTACGATTCCTCCAGCTACTACAACGGAGGGTCGTACATGGTATCCGACCTCATAGACGATGCTATCATCTATTCCGACAATAACGCTTACGGATCGCTGCGCGACTCGTACGACACCATGGGATTCGACGAATGGGTCACTGGCGTCGGAGCGGACGACGCCACTTATCGAGCCGATTCGTGGTATCCGTGGTATTGCGCACGCAGCTCCGCAAAGCTTTGGACCGAGATGTACAACTATCTGGAAAGCAACACCGAAACCGCAACGTATCTGTCCGCGCTGCTCGGCCAAACCGAGACGTCATTTATCCGCGACGCTCTCCAAGACACGAACGCACTCGTGAAAGACAAGGCAGGGTGGTGCTCCGACTCGGATCCGAATTACAACGGCGTGTGCGATGCGGGCATCGTCAGCGTCGACGGCCACCCCTTCGTCCTGTCGGTAATGACCGGCATGGCCGACAGTGAACAGAACCGTTTGCTTTTCCAGGAAATAGCCCGCAGCGTCTTCGAAACCAACGAAACGCTCAGCGCCTAGCAGGCAGAGCCGCCAAGCCGAAACGGCCCCGATGGAAAACGGCGCCCCTCGAGGGGCGCCGTTTTCGTGCGGAGGCATATATGCGCCTCAAAAGCTATCTTTGCTCATTGCGCTCAAAGAACGCGCATGCGTTTTCGAAGCAGATGGCGTCGGCAATACCCTGTCCGAACTCCCGAACGAAAAGGTCGTAAAGATTGCCCACCTTTTCCGCTGGACAAAGCCATTCGGGAACATCGCAGCCATCGTAATCGCTCCCCAGAGCCAAAACACGCTCTCCGCCAAGCTCGAGAAGGTGATCCACGTGATGCAGCACGTCGTCGTGCGTCACGTGGCCGGTCTCGCTCAGGAATCGCTTGCAATAGTTCAGCCCAACCAGGCCGTCGCGCTCGGCAAGGGCCCTGAACTGATCATCCGTCAGGTTGCGCGGATGCGCGCAGATTTTGCGGGAGTTGGAGTGCGACGCGGCAAGCGGTCGCTCGGCGACCTCGAGTACTTCCCAGAAGCTGCGGTCGTTGAGATGCGATACGTCAACGACGACACGGCGCTTCTCCATGGTGCGCACAACGTCACGCCCGAAAAACGAAAGCCCGTCGGTCGTCTTATTGCCGGAAGCGATGGCGTTCTTACCGTTCCAGGTCAAGGTAATCATCTTCACGCCTAAATCGGCCGCTTCGTATACGCGATTGAGCTCTTCACCCAAAAAAGAACCGCCCTCGACCGTAAACATGGCAGCACAGCGCCCCTCGTCCACAATGCGGCGGATGTCGCGCGCATCCATGACCTGCTCGATCAATCCTGCGTGTTGGGCAAGCTGCCCTTTGAAATAGGAATGCACCGTGTTGAACACATGCAGCGACCCCTGCTCGCCGAGGCCGTCGGGAATGAAGGCGGCGAAACATTGGCACCATGCGTATTGGGCGCGAGCCATACGCGTCAGGTCTATATGCGCGGCATTATCAGCCAGCGAGCCCATACGATGTGCGGGAATGAGGGCGTCTTCAGCCATGAAGCCTGCTTCGGGAATGGCGCTGTGAAGCGCCAGTCGATCGAGGGTGTCACAGTGCAGGTCAAAAATGCGAGTAGGGTGCGTGATGATTGCCATGATGCGTCCTTCCATACGAAAGGCCTCGGAAACCGAGGCCTTTCAAGCATAGCAGCAATGAGGCGAAGGGCATACGACCCTCAGAGGAAGCAGCAAGAACAAGCCGCCACGCACGCGTCTCGGACGGACCGAACCAAAGCCGTCAAGCGTCGCCATGCGGCGCCGCAACGCCTTCGAAGCCCTATTTGACTTCGTACAGCCAATCGCTGTATTCGGGAAGCTTGCCCGCCGTCATTTCGAAGAAACGATCCTGAATGGCCTTGGTGATGGGGCCGCGGCCGCCAATCTCGCGATCGTCAACGGAAGCGACAGGGGTCACTTCTGCGGCGGAGCCGGTGAAGAAGACCTCATCTGCCCCGTAGAGGTCGGTGCGAACGAGGCGCTCCTCGACCACGGGGATATCAAGATCCATGGCAAGGTTCAAAATGGTGTCGCGCGTGATGCCCTCAAGCAGTCCCTCGGCAACGGGCGGCGTTGAGAGGACGCCGTCGCGCACGATGAAGAGATTCTCGCCCGTGCCTTCGCAGACGTAGCCGTCTTCATTGAGCATAACGGCCTCGGAATAGCCGTGAGCCTTAGCTTCCAGCTTGGCGAGGATGGAATTCATATACGATGCGGAGGACTTCATCTGGGGCGGAATGGCGTTGTTCGAACGCTGACGCCACGAAGAAACACCCGCTTTGATGCCCTTCTCCAAAGCATCTGCGCCAAGGTATGCGCCCC
>USEQ01000182.1 GCA_900553655.1 uncultured Slackia sp.
GCGCGGTGACGACGACCAACGGCTTGGTCGTCTTGATGTATTCGTTCTTGCCGTATCCGTCGTCGCTGACAATGTGGTTGATGTCGTAGGGGTATCCGGAGATGGGGTAGTGCAGATAGCACGTAATGCCGAGCGATTCCAGGCGTCGACGGAACAGGTCGGCGGCGGGCTGGCTGGCGTAGTGCGTGATGACGACGCCGCCTACGAGAAAGCCCATGCCGCGGAAGATGTCCATGAGGCGCAGGGAATCTTCGTCATACGTGATGCCGAGGTCGCCGCGAACCTTGTTCTTCTCGATGTCGTTCGCGTTGATGGTGATGATAATCTCGACGTCGTCGACGAGGCTTTGGAGCATGCGGATTTTCGAATCGGGTTCGAATCCGGGCAGCACGCGTGCGGCGTGATGGTCGTCGAAAAGCTTGCCGCCGAACTCCAGATAGAGCTTGCCGCCGAACTGATCTATACGATTGCGGATGTGCTCAGCCTGCAGTGCGATGTACTTGTCGTTGTCGAATCCGATGCGCATGAGTGGTTCGGGCCCCTTTCAAAACTGGACGGCACGGCCGTCCGATTGAAACCATGACGTGTGAAATATAGTCGAACAGAGGAATTATATCCCACCACGGGCCTTCGCCGCATCGCGGGGGTTTCGATCGGGTTAATTTGAGCAATGACGCTTCTCAAACGTAAACGGGGAAGCGTGAAGATGTACCGTGCGATTCCGCGATTGCAGCGTGAGCGGCGAAAGGCGAGGCGAAGATTCTATGGAGACGGAGGGCTTGTTGGCGTGCGAGGGGGGAGGAGCCGTATCTGGGTGCGTCTATGACGCGATAGGGGAATACCTTTCCTTCCTTTCAGTGGAAAAAGGCGCTTCGCCCCTCACGGTCCGATCCTACGCTTGCGATTTGCGCGACTACGAGTCCTTTCTTGTACGCCGAGGTGCGGACTGTCTCAGCGCTTCGTGCGACGATATTCTTGCATTCGAGGGTGACCTGCTCGATCGCGGATACGCCCCTTCGAGCAGGGAACGTCATATTTCGGCTGTGAAGGGCTTCCATCGTTTCATGGCGAGAGAGGGTCTAAGCCCGGCCGACCCGAGCGTCGGGGTCGCGTTGCCGAAGGTTCCTCTGCGTCTTCCCGACGTGCTTTCGATCGATGCGGTGAACAGGGTCCTCGATCAGGATATGCGAGCTGACGAGATAGGCCAGAGAGACCGCGCCATACTTGAGGTCTTATACGGATGCGGTTTGCGGGCAAGCGAGCTTGTTGGCATGGACAGGGGCGATGCATTTTTCGACGAAGGCTTCGTGCGTGTCAGGGGGAAGGGCTCGAAAGAGCGAATCGCCCCCTTGGGAGGTGCGGCGGCACAGATGCTGGCTCGTTATCTTGACGAGGCACGTCCTGTTTTGGCGCGTCGTTCCTTGGGTGATACGGCGATGTTTTTGAATGCGCGCGGATCGAGGATATCGAGGCAAAGCGTGCATGCGATTGTCGCTCGATGGGGGAAGGCGGCAGGCATCGAGGGGCTCCATCCGCATACGTTGCGTCACTCGTTTGCGACTCATATGCTCGAAGGCGGCGCCGACCTGCGCACCATTCAAGAGATTCTTGGCCATTCTGACATTGCTACGACGCAGATATACACGCACGTTTCGCGCGTTCATATGCGCGAAGAATACCTCGCCTGTCACCCAAGAGCGAAACAGCGCCCATAAAAGTGACTTGCCGGACATCGGCGGTGCGCCCATAGTTCCTCCACTTTGCCCCACCAAGCCCGAAACGCTATATATAGCGTTTCGGGCTTTTTGCTGCACAATATGTAATTTTAGAGAAAACAAATGCATGAAAGGGCGATATGAATGTGTTGAGGGTGTCCGGGATAGGGTGCATTGTGGGAGGGTTTTATTGCGGAGTGGGAGAAAGTGGGATAGAATGTCGCTCATCGGTTCGGGGCGAAGAATTCAGAAGGAGATGTGCGTGTCGGGTCTATTCGGCGAATACCGTCATAAGATCGACGCGAAAGGGCGCTTGTCTCTTCCTGCGGCTCTTCGCAAGGGCCTGACCGAAGACACCCAGTTGGTGGTCGTTCCCAATGTAAAAACCGGCTTTCTGGCCGTGTACACCGTCGAAGCGTTCGAGGCGTGGCAAGACGCCTTGTTCGAGAAGAAGGGCGGCTACAATCCCGGCGATCGAATGCACGTCATGTTGCGCACCAAGCTCAACGCCAGCGCAATGCCTGCAAAGATTGACGCCGCGGGTCGTATAACCCTTGTCGCGAAGCAGCGTGAGATGGCGTCCTTGGAAAAAGACGCGGTTCTTGTGGGCAATACCGACCATTTTGAGATCTGGGATGCCGTGCGTTGGGATGAATTCCAGAGCAGCATCGATCTCGACGAGCTGCTGTTCTCGTAAGGAGTCTTAACGTGGAAGAAGTGACAAAAGAATATCGGCATATCCCTGTCCTGCTCTCCGAGTGCCTCGAACAATCGAACCTTAAAACGCACCATACGTTTGTGGACGCAACGCTTGGCGGCGCAGGGCATTCTTCCGAAGTAGCACAACGGCTTGGATCGGATGGCGTACTTATCGGCATCGACCAAGACGAGATGGCGCTCGCCGCTGCAGGGGCCCGACTGAGAAATCTCGCTTTAAACACACCACCTCGGATCGAGCTCCTACGCGGCAACTTCGGCAATCTCGACGAATTGCTGCTCGAGGCCGAAATTCCCGGGGTCGACGCGTTTCTTTTCGACCTGGGCGTCTCTTCTCCCCAGCTTGATTTCCCGTCGAGGGGCTTCTCCTTCAAGGAAGATTCCCCGTTGGACATGAGGATGGATCCGGGCAAACAAACCGTAACCGCAGCAGAGCTCATAAACACTCTAGACGCATCAGAGCTCACTCGGATCATCCGCGATTACTCCGACGAAAAATGGGCCAGTCGAATTGCTCAGTTCATCGTCGAGTCTCGCGAGCACGCGCCGATTGAGACAAGCTCGCAGCTTGTCGAAATCATCAAGGCTGCCATTCCTGCATCGGCGCGCCGCGCAGGGGGCCATCCGGCCAAGAGGACATTTCAAGCTTTGCGCATCGAAGTGAACTCGGAGCTTTCGGTTCTGAGGAGAGGGCTGGAGGCAGCGGTAAGGTGGCTTAATCCCGGAGGCCGCATTCTCGTAATCAGCTACCATTCTCTCGAAGACAGGGTGGTCAAGGAGGTTTTCGCGAAGCATGCGCGAACATGCACCTGCCCCCCCGGATTGCCGGTATGCGCATGCGGGGCGAACCCCGTTCTCAAGGTGAGAACGCGCAAGCCCATTCTTCCAAGCGAGGAAGAGATTGAAAAAAATCCGCGGGCACGTAGCGCAAAGCTTCGTGTCGCGGAAAAAATACGATAAAGTACCGCCGACCAAATGCAGATTACACGATGAAAGGGGGCCGGTATGCGGCAGGCACGAACCGACCGGTCCACGAGGCAAGACTACCTCTACGGTAGCTCTGCGCCTTCTCTTTCTCGCGGGTCGCAGGCCGAATTCGAGGTGATTCCGGGACAGCGGGGCGCGTCTTCCGACGTTGCCACGCTGCCGTCCTCGATCATC
>USEQ01000183.1 GCA_900553655.1 uncultured Slackia sp.
CGTCTGCCAGCCCCCGCCTTCGGGGGAACGCCCACCGCGCGCGGCACGAACAGCGTGACCGCGGCTGCGGCCAGCGACATGCCCGCCGTCAACCACAAGGTATTCGTCGACCCGTGAAAGCCCATGCCGAGCGACGCCACGGCAGGGCCAACGATGACCACCAGGTTGTCGACGGATTGTGCGACGCCCATGAACTTCTGCAGCTCGAGGCCGTCGTGTTCGACCACCGAAGGTAGCAGCGTGTCGCGCGCCGTCATGCCAGGGATGTCGCCCACCGCGCCGACGACGCCGCAAAGAACGAACCATCCGAACGACAGGCCCACCGTGGCGTCGATAATCGGCAGCGCAGCGATCGATGCCGCAGAGATAAGGTCGGAAACAACCGAAAGGTCTCGCCTATTGAAACGGTCGAGCAGAACGCCGCCGAACACCCCCGCAAGCACTTGAGGTATTGCGCATATGATGGCCAGAGTTCCCGCCGCAAGCGCGTCCCCAGTTTTTGCAAGAAGCACCAGCGGAAGAACGACGCTAGAAATGGAGTTGCCTAGCAGCGAAAAAGAGTTCGACGCAACAAACGGCAGCGTAGCGCGAAGTTTTCTCATGGAGTTGCTCTCTTTCAGAAGAATTCGTTGATTGTTCGAACCCCATGAAAAACTATGACGTTACGTCATAGTCAACACTCATGCCCGGCAATGAGGCCTCCTTCACGAAGCCGCCATAACCAGCTCAGCCGAGCATGCCCCCTCGACGCGAAGACCCAGCACGCTCGGATCTTATCCTTTCGCAAGCTCGGACAAAATCCCATGCACCACCAGGTCATTCATTCTGCGTTGCGCATCGTTGAGCGTTTCTTCGTCATAAAGGTCAAGAAGCAGATCGAGCACCTGCCCTTCCTTTGGGAAAGAAGACTCCGCCGCCACGGCGCGCGACTTAGACGATGCGGAACCGTTCTTCGGGCGCTCGCTCTTGACTCGGGCATTTTCAGACCCCTGCAAGGAAAACGGAAAGTCGGGAGAGCATGAAAGCCCCTTAATCTTCTCCGCAGAAAGGTCCCACCCGTGCTTTTCGCAGCCGAGCTTGAGGATCGGCACCATGAAAGAAACGAAATCGTCAGCAAGACGCTCACATTCCTCGTCGGAGGCATCGGGCGGAAGGTTCAGCATACGCTCGTTGAATTCGACGTACGCCTCGACCGACCCCGCCTCTCCCACAAGCTCGAAAAACTGAGAAACGGCCTCGGCCTCTTCCGATGACTCGTCGAAAAACCGGTCGACCAGCAAAAGACCCGACCGCTCATAGTCCACAAGACCACTGCTCGCGCCCGCGCCTCGCAGTCGGGCAAGGTGCTCGCCGAACACGGGCGGAACATCGGGGTCGATGGCCCGTTCGCGTAATTCGGCGATAATGCGGCGCTTCCGTTGAAGGTGCTCGATTTGCGCAGCAAGCTCGCGGTCGAGGTCGGCAAGCGCATCATCCGTCGTGTGAACTTGCGCCCCGTCCGCGGCTCCCCTTCCTGCGGAATCCTGCTCTTCGGCAAGCATCTCCGCCACCTGCTGCAGCGAGATGCCCAGCGACGACAACCGCTTGATGCGCAGCACGCGCGCCAAATCGACCGCGCCATATTCCCGGTATCCGTTTTTCGCGCGCGGAGGCTCAGGCAGAAGCCCCAGCTGATGATAATGACGAAGCGCACGAACGGTAACGCCGGCAAGATCCGCTAATTCCTTGCTACGCATGCTACCCCCCCTTCGCTGTTTTTGATAACTAGATGATAGCTAAAAGGTAACTACAAAACCCCAGATGGAGAGGCTTCATGGCACAAAAAACATGCCGTTTTGTGATTCTGCCGCAACAAGAACACTCATCCGAAAACCCGCCGCCATCGAAGCGGGAATTCGTCCGAAAGAGCTCGCCCGAGGCCGAAAGAGCTCGCCTGGGGCTGGAATCTGTCCAAAAACACTCCGCCGCTGAAGCGAACGTTCACCCGAAAGGATGCTGCGCCGCCGAGTTGAGCCGTTATCATGAAAACGCCCCATACGCTCACACGACTCTGCAAACGGAGGGCATCATGGAAAGCCTGACAAAGTCGTCGAAGGTCGCCATTGGAATAGCGGGGATGCTCGCCCTGGTTTGCGTGGCGGCACTCATCTTCGTTCTTGCGCGAGAGGCCTCGATCCTAACCGAAAATGAGCATGACAAGCCCGTACACGAGCCCACGATATCCGACATCTCCTTCCCGCCTATCGCCCCTACAGCGTAAGCTCGTCCTCCGTTGTTTTCGAGAGCGACATAGACATCTCTCGGATATACGCGATGAGCATTTCGAACTACCCCCCCCCCAACTCGGCCCAAACCCGTTTCGCTATACGCAAGATCAAGACGTCATCGGGAAAGCCGCCCTCCTCCTCGAAGGCGCACGATTTACGCGCTGGGACGGCTACGACGTCTTCACCGAATCCCAGAAAGCGCCCGCAAGCGAACGAGTCTGGTTCTACGAAGGCGAGCTCGATGAAGCAGCCTCGCAAGCGCAAAGCGCTACACGATACGCCTCCTGATACGTTACCTCATGCTCGCGTGATGCGCGCGCGACGTCTTCGTATTCGGGGTACAAACGCACGGCGCCGTCCGGGAGAGCAACCCGCTTTGCGCGCATGGACCCGAACGCAGTCTCGATCGGCACAATTTCGCGAGAAAGGACCGTACGCTGCATAGGGGTACGACGAACGCCGATGGTAGTCGTCTCTTCGAAGAGCACCTGCTCAAGCGCGGCAATATCCTCTTCGGCGCACAAGACCTGAATTTGATATGCGGGTCGATTCTTCTTCATGAACACGGGGACGTAGTGCGCCTCGCGCGCACCTACCGCGAATAGACGCTCCATCGCGTACCCGAGCGCTTCACCCGAGCAATCGTCCACTTCGGTCTCGAGCTTCCACACGAACGGACCGCCGTGCGGCGTTGCCACATCGGCAGAGCTGGCGGATGTGCCGGCTTCTTCAATCAGCATGGCACGCACCAGGCTCGGTCGCTCATAGGAACGCTTGCCTGCGCCAATGCCGACTTTTTTGATGACGAAGCGCTCGGGAAGGGCCGATTTCGCGCGCACCGCCGCAGCGATGGCGGCGCCCGTAGGGGTAACAAGCTCGCCACGAACCGACGAGACGCTCATAGGCAACCCTTCGTTTGCAGCGATATTGGCAACTGCGGGAACTGGCACGGGCAGAACACCATGCTGGCAGCGCACGGTGCCGCAGCCTTCGACAAGCTCCGTAATCACAACGTCGCTTACATCCAGGTCATCAAGGCACACCGCCGCCGCGACAATGTCCACGATGGAGTCGACCGCGCCCACTTCGTGGAAATGCACCTGATCGACGGACACCCCGTGAGCCTGGGCTTCGGCTTTTGCAAGAATGTCGAAGATGCGCAGCGCCGTGCGCCGTGCGCGCTCGGAAAGGTCGGCCGACTCTATGACGGCGGAGATTTCGGCAAGACCGCGATGCTCATGATGATGGCCGCCTGTCGCGTGGTCGTGGTCGTGGTCGTGGTCGTGGTCGTGGTCGTGGTCGTGGTCGTGGTC
>USEQ01000184.1 GCA_900553655.1 uncultured Slackia sp.
GCATTCGAAAGCCTTCGCCTTGCGGTGAAGGTCGGCGAGATTGTCAATGCCTTCGTAGATCGCATCGACGCCGTCAAGGAGCATGGCGAGCTCGCGTCGTTCGTGCGACATTTCCGCAGCCGGCATGGCGCTGGTAACCGTGGTGATGCCCTTGGCGATCTTCGTCGCATATGCGCTGATGACAGGCAGATACGTACGTCGAGCCATACGCTCCATCGTGGTCGCCTCGATGTTCATGAGCTTGTTGTACTTCTCGAGCTTGACCTCATAGCGGCTTCGCACCTCCGTCTCGGAAAGCACGCCCATGCCCGCAAGCAGGTCTATGTTCTTTTGCTCGACGAAGGCCGGCAACGCATCCGCCGTCGTGGGGAAATTGCACAGGCCGCGACGAACGGCCTCTTCGTGCCATTCTTCTGAGTACCCGTCTCCCGAGAACAAAATACGTTTGTGATCAGCAAGGCTTTTGCGAATGTAAGCTATTGCGGCCGACTCGAAAGAGACATCTCCGCGCTCGTCCATCGCATCTGCAAAGTCTTTCAAGGCCTTCGCGACCGCTGTGTCGAGCATAGTGTTCGCATCCGCCACGTTGACGGCGGAGCCGGGCATGCGGAATTCGAATTTGTTGCCCGTAAAGGCAAAGGGGCTCGTGCGATTGCGGTCGGTGGTGTCTCGATCGAACGTAGGAAGAACCGCCACACCGAAATCGAGGGACTCACGCGACGCATGACCCGCCTCGTGGCCTTCGGCCAAGGCGTCGATGATATCGGAGAGCTCGTCGCCCAGGAAAATCGAAATAATTGCCGGAGGCGCCTCGTGCGCGCCAAGACGATGATCGTTGCCGCACGATGCGACGCTCATGCGAAGAAGGTCCTGGTAATCGTCCACGGCAGAAATGACGCAGGTCAGAAATACCAAAAATTGGAGGTTTTCCTCGGGGGTGTCGCCTGGGTCGAGGAGATTTTCGTCTTCCGAGCCGATAGACCAATTGTTATGTTTGCCGGAGCCGTTGATTCCTTCAAAAGGCTTTTCGTGCTGCAGACACACCAAGCCGTGATGGCTTGCCAGCAGCTTCATCATCTCCATGGTAAGAAGGTTTTCGTCAATGGCCCTGTTCGCGTTGCAGAACACGGGCGCGAGCTCGTGCTGAGCAGGAGCGACTTCGTTATGCTTCGTCTTCGCGGCCACGGCGAAGCCCCACAACACGTCGTCGAGCTCTTTCATAAAATCGTTCACCGTGGGGCGAATGGCGCCGAAATAATGCTCGTCGAGTTCTTGACCCTTGCACGGCGGCGCGCCGAAAAGCGTACGTCCGCACATCACCAGGTCTTGGCGCTTGGCGTAGTCCTTCTCAGAGATAAGGAAATACTCCTGCTCGGTGCCGACGTTGACCGTGACCTTTGCAGGCTTCTTCCCGAAGAAGGCGAGCACGCGTTTCGCCTGCTCGTCAATGGCGGCCATGGAGCGCAAAAGAGGCGTCTTCTTGTCGAGCGCTTCGCCGGTGTAGGAGCAAAACGCCGTGGGAATGCAGAGCACTTCATCTTTGATGAACGCATAGCTCGTGGGGTCCCATGCGGAATACCCGCGCGCCTCGAACGTTGCACGCAGACCGCCGTTGGGAAAGCTCGACGCGTCGGGTTCACCCTGGATGAGTTCTTTACCGGAGAATTTGGTGATGGCGGTGCCGTCGCCGACCGGGTCGAGGAACGCATCGTGCTTTTCGGATGTGATGCCCGTCAGCGGCTGGAACCAATGCGCAAAATGCGTGGCGCCGTGCTCGATCGCCCATTCCTTCATGGTGTGCGCAACGGAATTCGCCACGTCAAGGTCGAGCGGCTTTCCCTCTTTAATGGTTTTAGCCAGCTTTTTGTACGTATCCGAAGGAAGACGCTGCTTCATCACGTGCTCCGAAAAGACCATCGTGCCGTACTTCTTCGTAAGATCGGTCATGCTCGACTCCTTCGACTACGCCCGATTGCCGCATTGAAGCGCCGTAAGAAGGCTGGCGCCTCAACGCGTGCTGCGAAAACATCCTCTTTTCAATAATCGATTATTGTAACCGTTGGAAGACGCTTTAGCGTGCGAAAGCATGCACAAATTAAAATGCGGTCGCCAGCAAGGAGGCTCAGGCAAAACGGCCGACAGCAGCGAAATCACGCGTCGTTGCCGGCCGATAATGCTCCGTTCGCTGCGCTATTCAGCCAGAAAATCGACCGCGTATTGTGCTGAGAGCATAGACCCTTTCGCAAGGACGCTTTCGTCAATGCGGTAATAGCAACTATGCTGCGCATGCACGGCGTCCATCTTGGGGTTGCGGCAGCCCAAAAAGACGAATGCTCCCGGAACTCGCTCGAGGTATTCCGCGAAATCCTCGCCCGCAAGCGTGCCCTGGTAATCAGCCAGGGCCTCTTCGCCAAAAAGCTTCTTGACGCTTTCTTGAGCGCGCTCGGCGCTTTCCTTGTCGTTGGAAAGGCCGGCGTTGCCCGCTTCGTACGTCAGTTTGGCGGTGGCGCCGAAAGCCTTGGCCGAACGGTCGATCAGATGCCTCAATCGATCGGGCATGGCCTCGCGCGTCTTCTTGCTCCACGTACGCACAGTGCCCGTAAGATACGCCGATCCCGCCATAATATTGCGTGCTTCGCCGCCATGGACCTCTCCGACCGTGACAACCAGCGGCTCGAAAGGCGATATATCGCGACTGACCAGAACCTGGAGCGCCACAACAAGCTCCGCGGCGACC
Source organism: uncultured Slackia sp. (assembly GCA_900553655.1). Taxonomy (GTDB): domain Bacteria; phylum Actinomycetota; class Coriobacteriia; order Coriobacteriales; family Eggerthellaceae; genus Slackia. The sequence goes on from USEQ01000184.1 coordinate 2,738, forward strand.
ACGACGGCGTCAACGCCTTTATGGGGCATGGAGCCGTGGGCGCTCACGCCTTCGATGTCCACGCGGAACCAGTCCGTGTTGGCCATACGCTGGCCGGGATCAGCCGAAATGAGCCCGGCTTCTATCTCGCTCCAGATATGCATGCCGAAAACTCCGTCGACGCCATCGAGGGCACCCGCCTTGATCATCATGCGAGAACCGATGGAGATTTCTTCGGCAGGCTGGAATATCAGGCGCACTTCGCCATGAATCTGATCGCGCATCTGCATGAGGATGCGCGCGGCACCGAGAAGCATGGCGATGTGACAGTCGTGGCCGCACGCATGCATGACGCCGGTATTTTTCGACTCGTAGGGAAGGCCCGTGCGTTCGAGAACAGGCAATGCGTCAATATCGGCACGAAGAGCAATGCGTTTTTTCGGATTGCCCTGCGCGTCATAAGCGTCGTCGGCCGTGCCGGCGATGGTGGCGACGATGCCCGTTTTCGCCACACGCTCATAGGGGATCCCCATGCGTGCAAGACGTGCGCAAATGGTGCCCGCGGTGCTCACTTCCTTGCTCGAAAGCTCGGGATGGGCGTGAAAATAGCGCCTATCGGCGATGATGGTTTCTTCCGTGGCGGCAGCGAGCTCCTTGATTCGTTCCGTGATTTGCTGCTCCATTCCCATGCTGCATGCTCCTTCGCTACGCAGGCCCCGCTCTCTCAACGATATCCCATGATAGAAGGGTCCGCTGGATTGTTTCGCCCTCCTACCCTACCACAAGGCCTATGCACAAATGCCCACGCCCCGTACGAACGGTCAATCCCCCAAGTACATACAAAAAAGGCGGC
>USEQ01000185.1 GCA_900553655.1 uncultured Slackia sp.
GCGTCAACTGGACCCTGGGAGAAATACTCTACGACTCCGCCGTCGAAAACGGGGCCGAATTCATCTTCGATACTCACGCCGAGCAGCTTGTGGGCGATGCCGAGAGCGGTATCACGGGCGTTATCGCGTCCACGAAAGACGGCAAAAACATCCAGTATGACGGCGCCAAAGCGGTCATCCTCGCAACAGGCGACATCGGCGGCAACCAGGAGATGATCGACACCTTCGCGCCCATTGCCAACCGCGCAGACGCCAACACCTACACCCCCGAGGGATGCAACACCGGCGATGGCGTCCTCATGGGTTGCTGGGCGGGCGCCGCATTGCAGAAGAGCACCGCTGCCCCGATGATTCATCAGTTCACCGCCGACTCCCTCGCGCTGAATCTGACCTCGTTCATCATGTGCTGGCTCGCCGTTGATTCCGAAGGCAAGCGCTACGGCGCTGAAATGCCGTTCGAACCCATGCTGACCAACGCCCGCATGAACACCCCGGGAAACGTTGCTTGGTCGCTGTTCGACGCCGACTACCCCACGTATAGCAGGCAACCCGCTACGATCGCCTCATGGACGGCGTGGAAGACGTCATGGCCGACTGGGAGCAGAAAGGCACCCTTGTTAAAGCAGACGCCATCGAAGAGCTCGCTGAAAAAATCGGCGTCCCCGCCGACAACCTCAAGGCTACCATTGAGCGCTATAACGAGCTCGCCGCGAGGGGCGATGACGTGGACTTCGGCGTTCCTACAAACTTCCTCGCACCCGTTCAGACCGCTCCGTTCTACGCAACGAAAAATGTTTGCAGCCTGCTAACCATTCCGTTCGGCCTTCATGTCAATGCAGAATCCCAGGTCCTTACCGAAGACGACAAGGTCATTAAGGGCCTTTATGCCATCGGCAACGTACAGGGCGATTTCTTCGGAGACGACTACCCCGTTCATTTCCCCGGCGTCAGCCACGGTCGTTGCGTCACCTTCGGCGAATTGGTCGGCCAGGCCATCGCCAAGGACACCGTCATCAGCAAGCTTGATTTCGAATAGCCGACTTCTCGGAGGCTGACCGCTTTCCGGTCACCAACCATTCGTATGCGCGCCAGGCATCCCTCCCGCCTGGCGCGCTTTTCGGTTCATCGACCATCATGACGGACGGATTCACGGCAAAAGAAACGGATGTCGAGGCTGTTTCGACATCCGTTCCAGAAACGACGAACCATTTAATTGAAGTTATAGAAATCGTCAACTTCCTTCTGCAGGGCATCAATCCTGCGCAAAAGGATCTTCCACATCCATCCGGACCACCACCTATCTTTATAGAGCCCAATACCCATCGATCTCTTGCCGCCAAGACCGACATCGCCCCTCTGCAGCGCAACCGTATTAATCGCCAATTTACACACGACAAGGGCCCCTCGCAATGAGGGGCCCTTGTCGTTAAATGCGGGTTTCCACGTTATTTAGCCGGCTCGAAAGAATCTCCGCCAGCGTCAATCGCTTCCTCGAAGTACTCTTTCACAGGCTGAGGACCAACATCCTTCAAATCGTCGCTACCGATATGCCAGCACTGCGTTGCGGGCATGCCTTCGATGCTGTCGGCCACAAAGACGGGATCTTTGCCGGCCTTCTTCTGAGCCGTGTAGTCATCAAGAGCCTTGAACGCCCATTTGCCGAGCAGCAAAATCGCAATCAAGTTCACGATGGCCATAAAGCCCATGGTGATGTCGGCGAAGTTCCATGCCAGCGTGAAGTTGTTCAAGCAACCCACCATGATGGCGACCAAGCAAGTGATGCGGAAGATGGTCAGAACAACAGGGCTATTCTTGATGAAGCGAATGTTGCTCTCCGCATAGAAGTAATTGCCAATCAGGCTGGAGAACGCGAAGGCGAAAATCGCGAACGTAACGAAATGAATGCCCATCTCGCCCACGGCGGAATTGACGGCCATCTGCACGAGAGGCATGCCGTTGAGCTCGCCGAAGGTGCCGCCGGACTGCACGTAGAAAATCAGGACCATGAAAGCGGAGCAGGTGCACACGATGAGCGTGTCAATGTAGACCGAGAGGCTCTGCACCAAGCCCTGCTTGACGGGATGAGAGACGCTTGCAGTTGCAGCAGCGTTCGGGGCGGAACCCATACCTGCTTCGTTGGAGAACAGGCCGCGCTTAATGCCAAGAACCACAACCGAACCAGCGAAGCCGCCGAAGATCGACTGGAAATCGAAAGCGGATTCGCCAATGTAGGCGAAAACGGCCGGCAGCTGATCGAGGTTGGTGAACGTGATAAACAGACCGAGGCCGATGTAAGCAAGAGCCATGACGGGCACCACGATAGAGGTGATGATGCTGATGCGCTTCGAGCCACCGAAAATGACGAACGCCGTCATGACAACAAGGACAATGCCCAGAGCAACAGCCGCGCCGTTGGTGGCGTAGTCGGGAATGTAATACTCAAGCGCACTTGCCATGTTGAAAGCCTGCAAGCCGTTGAAGCCGTATGCGTAGCAAATGATAAGCAAGACGGCGAAGAGCACGCCTACCCAACGCTTGCCGAGAGCCTGCTCGATATAGTAGGCAGGGCCGCCGCGGAACTCGCCTTCCTTGCCGCGCACCTTCCAAATCTGCGCGAGCGTGGACTCGACGAATGCGGAGGCAGCACCAGCCAGCGCCATAATCCACATCCAGAACACCGCGCCAGGACCGCCCGTTGCAACAGCTGTGGCAATACCGGCAATGTTGCCCGTTCCAACGCGAGAAGCGGTAGAAACCATGAGTGCCTGGAACGACGAGATGGACTTCTTGCCTTCTACGTGCCTTTTCTCCGTAAGCTGGGTGAACATATCCTTGATGTAGCGGATTTGCACGCCCTTCGTGCGAATGGTGAAATAAACCGCGCAGAAGATAAGCAGGAACACCAGGATGTAGGTGTACATGAAATCGCTGATTTGGCCCGTAATTGCGATCAGGCTATCCATCAGATCTCCGTTCATGCAGAGCCCCCTTTCTTGTTTTCGTTGAATTCCTTTCATTCCAAGCTGCAAATTTTATCAGAAATTCACAATTGATCCACCAGAATAGAGCGCGAAATCGAAAGACGCTCCATATCGGGTCACGAACGGACAAAGACCAAGACTCGAAGAGCGGGCGGATGCGTCTGAAGACATCCCGACGGGCTGCGTGCGCCTCATTTCCGCATGCATAAAACACTATCGCTAGGCGGCGCCGAAGAGTTCTTCCTTATGACGCAAAAAGGCGGCATCCTAGGATGCCGCCTTTTCATCAATAGCATTTGAGCTTCGCATGCCAAAAATGGCAGCGCAATACGCCGATCCCGCTACTCCTTCTCGTCGCCAGGCTCTTCGACGCTTACCCAGAACTCAACCTGGCCTATGCGACGGACCTCCATGGAGCGCACGACGAAACGCACCGTGGTATCGCCCTCGAAATAGGTGGTCTCATCACCCACATCGGGAATTCGGTCGAACGATTCCAGCAAAAGACCGCCCAATGTTTCATACTCGGGAAAGTCATCGGGGTCAAACCCGACGGTTTCGGCAAAATCGTCGATTGAACATG
>USEQ01000186.1 GCA_900553655.1 uncultured Slackia sp.
CCTGGGCATTGACCAGGTAGTCGCCGTAGAATTCCTTCTCGCCGTTTGCGGGGTTGCGCGTGAACGCAACGCCGGTAGCGGAAGTCTCGCCCTTATTGCCGAAGACCATGCACTGGACGTTGACCGCGGTGCCCAGATCGTCAGCAATCTTATTCTGCTTGCGATACAGAGTGGCGCGCGGATTGTTCCAGCTGCCGAAAACGGCCTCGATCGCAAGACGAAGCTGCGTGTCGGGATTCTGGGGGAAGCCCACCTTGCCGTCGACGACAAGAGAGGGATACTCCTCGGCGGAAACGTTCTCGGAAAAGATTGCCTTGAATTCCTCGACGAGCTCCTGCATGTCCTCCGCAGTGAGGTCCGCATCGCTTTTCACGCCACGAACGATTTTCTTCGCATTGATGGCATTTTCGAACAAGTCGCCGTCGAGGCCCATGACCACGTTGGAGAACATCTGGATGAAGCGACGATAGCTATCCCAGGAAAAGCGAGGATTATCGGTATGCTTGATCAAGCCGTTGATGGACTGGTCGTTCAAACCGAGGTTGAGGACGGTGTCCATCATGCCCGGCATGGACATAGGGGCGCCGGAACGCACGGAAACGAGCAGGGGATCTTCCGCATCGCCGATCTTCTTGCCGATACGACGCTCGAGGTCGAGACGATACTGCTCGATTTCGTCGAGAGCGCCTTCGGGCCAGGTGTTGTCGGCGTTGGCATATTCCATACAGGTCTGACAGGTGATGGTGAATCCCGGAGGCACCGGAAGGCCGATTACGGCCATCTCGGCAAGGTTAGCGCCCTTGCCGCCGAGGATATATTTCATATCCTTGTTGCCCTCGGTAACGTTGTTGCCATCGGCGTCCTTGCCGAACGCGTAGACACGCTTGACGTCAGCAGTCACTGTATTCTCCTTCGCTGATAGATACCATACTGCACATAGAGATATTACTCGACTATGGTCTTTTGAAAGGGATGAGCAAGCTCATAGTAGCGTAAAATCTCCTGAGCGGTTTCTTCCACGGCTTTATTGTCCGTCCTTACCACGATGCAGCCCAGCTTGCGCATGAGGGCGCGGGCCTCTTCGAGGTCCTGATACACCATTTCCGGTTCCGCGTAACTTGCCGCGACGCTCGCTGCGCCGCGTCCCGACCCCCCGAGCCTGCGCGTGCGAATTCCCACGAGGATATCCGGCGTCGTCATAAGGCCGAAAATGCGAGAGGGATCGCATTCGTATATCTCCTTCGGAGGCTCCACGCCAAGTGCCAGCGGAACGTTCGCGACCTTATAGCCCTCCATGCCCATATAGATGGAAATGGGGGTTTTCGACGAACGGGACACGCCCAGAAGCACGATATCCGCCTCGGTGAGGTCTTGAGGATTGCGTCCGTCATCGTGTTCGACGGTGAACTCCATCGCGGCAATGCGACGGAAATAATGCTCGTCGGTCGTGCGAAGCAACCCGGGGTTGTTGGAGGGCTGCAAGCCCGAAGCGTCCGCGAGCGCATGAATCGGCGTGCTCATGATGTCCACGAAATGGATGCCTTTTTCCTTGCAGTAATCGCGAAGCTTGTGACGAAGGTCGGGATCGACGAGGGTGAAAAAGACGACGATATCGTCGCGCAACCCCGCTTCGCGATACATTGCCTGATGAATCTCGAGAAAGTTGCTGATTTCCTCGAAATCGCGAGCCTTAGGAAGAACCTCGATGTAAGGTTCTGCGACACCGAACTGCCCTGCCGCAGCACGCGCAAGCACATGAGCGGTGGCACCGAGGGAGTCGCTGACGATATAGATGGTTGGAAGCGGAGAATCGTTGTGAACGCACATGTGATCGTGAATCGCGGTCGTCATGCATGCGCTCCTTTCCTTGAATCGATCTCGTTGCGCAGAAAGCAACCGCTGCGCACGGTGCAGCTCTGCCGCAATGCATCAATATACAGAACCGGCCCGCCGATTGACTCGGACAGGCCGGTTCGTTTTCAGAACGCGCTATTTTTCAACGCGAACGGCATTCATACATCGACGAAAGGATGCAGTGCCTCTTGCCTATTTGGCAAGAAGACCGAAATCGGCAACGCTGGAAAAGACGTTGACAAAGCGGTTCAGGACCTTCAGGCGGTTCTCGCGAAGCGCCGCATCTTCGTCCATGACCATGATGCGCTCGAAGAACAGGTCGACCGGCTTGCGCAGGGAGGCAAGTTCGGCCAGCGCCGCAGGATAATCGTTGGCCTCGAGGGCGCGGGCTACGCGGCCTTCCGCCTGGACGATAGCGCACGTCAGGGCGTGTTCGACCTCGCACAGCAGAGATTCGTCGTAGTCAACACCGAGCTCGGGGTCGCGCAGATTGTTCGCACGCCCATAGGCAACCGCCAGGTCGTTGAACGTGTCGGGGTCTTCGCGACGAGCACGCTCGAGCGCGACGACTCGCTTTGCGAATTCGAGAGGCTCGCGAACGCCCGCCGCCAAAACGGCATCGATCGCGTCGGCGGAAACACCGTTGTCACGCTCCATGACCTTGGTGCGCGTAACGAAGAACTCGATGACCTGTTCACGAACGGCGTGCGCGTCGAATTCGATGCCGTCGGCAGCATAGGCGGCCAGGGCGGCGTCGATGGCGGGCACAAGGTCGAACTCGAAGTCGTCGCCCGCGCAAAGCATGGTGACGATGCCGAGCGCGCTACGGCGCAGGGCGAACGGGTCGGAAGAACCGGTGGGAGCCTGGTCGACGGCGAAAAGGCCGCAAATGGTGTCAAGCTTGTCGGCAACGGCGACGACCTTGCCTACACGCGTCGCGGGAGGATTGTCTCCCGAGAAGCGAGGGCGATAGTGGTCGGCGATGGCCTGGGAGACAGCGTCGGTCTCCCCCGCTGCCTTCGCATAATAGGAGCCCATGATGCCTTGAACGCTTGTGAACTCCACGACAGCACCCGTGACAAGGTCGGCCTTGCACAGATGCGCGGCACGCAAGATATCCTCTTTTTCCTGGCCCCCGATTTCCATGCTCTCGCACAGATGATCGGCGAGCTTGACGATGCGCTTGGATTTCGCGAGGGTCGTTCCGAGCTTCTCCTGGAACACCACCGCGTCAAGGTCGTCGACATAGGCCTCGAGAGGCTTCTTCAGGTCTTCATCGTAGAAGAACTTCGCGTCGTAAAGGCGCGCAGCGACCACGCGCTGGTTGCCGTCGACGATGTTGCATTCGAACTCGGGGTTGCCGTTCGAAGTGATCAGGAATTTGTTCGCAAGCGTGCCATCGGCGTTGAACAGCGGGAAGTAGCGCTGATGCACGAGCATGGCATCAACGATAATCTCCTTGGGAACCGTCAAGAAAAGCTCGTCGAACTCGCCCACCATGACCGTAGGATACTCGGAAAGGTTCACGACTTCAGCGAGGGTCTTCGCAGGAAGCTCGGCGGTCAGACCGGTCTTCTCCTCGGCCGCGCGAACCTGCTTGCGAACGCTTGCCTCGCGCTCGGCTTCGCTGGTCACCACATAGGCGCCGCGAAGCACATCGATCAGGTTGTCGGCATGCTCGACCGTATGCGGGCCGGGAGCCAGGAAAC
>USEQ01000187.1 GCA_900553655.1 uncultured Slackia sp.
GGCTCTCAAGACTGACCGACGCTCCTTCCTCTGATAGGGCGGGGCGATGCGGGGCTCAACGAGGCCGCGGCATTATCGCGGTGTGAAATAAATATTTACTGAAACGTGAGCAGGTGGCTTTACCCCCCCCTCAATTGGGAGTAAACCACCTGCTTTTCTTATGCTAAAAATCCGGCATTCGAAGCGTGTTAAAGCTGTTGAAATCGCTTGGGGGAGTAAATTTTTACTCCCCATTGTTGACCTGCGGTTTTGTTGAAAAGCCACTATATTTCATCCTGTTGAGTTTCAGTTGAGTTTTGGGGCACATTTCGGCCAACTGGGACAGGCAACTGGGACAATTTACTCCCTCAACAAACCTTTTACTCCCTGTCCGTAGGGTGCCGTCACGTCCGCCCCGTACGGCGATTAGGAGTAAATACACCCAAAACAGCAGGTCAAACGGGTAAAAAATACCCCCGACTTTGCATGAAAATCGGGGGTATCTCGTTCGATTTATTCCCCCAAGTTGCTGGGGGCTTTGCGTTTCTCCTGTACGCTGCGACACTCTGCGGTACTCAGCGGACGGAAAATCGACGCTTCAAAATAACCTTTCGGCTACTCCCACTCGATCGTCGCGGGCGGCTTGCTCGTGATGTCGTAGCACACGCGGTTGGCGCCGGGCACCTCGGCTACGATGCGGCCGCTCACCTTCGCCAGCACGTCGTAGGGTAGCTTCGCCCAGTCGGCGGTCATGGCGTCGCTGCTTTCCACCGCGCGCAGGATCACGGGGCGCGCGTAGGTGCGTTCGTCGCCCATCACGCCCACGCTCTTGATGTCGGGCAGCACGGCGAAGTACTGCCAGCAGGCATGCTCGCTGTTGCGTTCGCCGGTCTCTTCGAACAGCTTCTGGTTGTACGCATCCAGCTCTTCGCGTACGATCGCGTCGGCGTTCTTCAGAATCTCAAGCTTCTCGGCATCCACCGCGCCGATGATGCGGATGGCAAGGCCGGGGCCGGGGAAGGGCTGGCGGTGCACAATATGGTCGGGCAGGCCCAGCGCCGTGCCCAGCGCGCGCACCTCGTCTTTGAAGAAGTGGTCGAGCGGCTCGATCAGATCGAAATGCACGCCTTCGGGGAACGGGATCAGGTTGTGGTGGCTCTTGATGGTGGAAGCCTTGCCGCCCGTCTTGCGCGCGCCGCTCTCGATGATGTCGGGGTAAATCGTGCCCTGCGCCAAGAACTTCACCGGACGGCCGTCCTGCTCAAGCTCCTTCGCCACGGCGAAGAACTCGTTCCAGAACTGCGTGCCGATGATCTTGCGCTTGGCCTCGGGGTCACACACGCCCTCGAGCAGCTTCAGGTAGCGTTCCTCGGCATGCACGTGCACGAAGTCCACGTCGAACTGCTTGGTGAACACCTCTTCCACTTCTTCGGGCTCGTTCTTGCGCAAAAGCCCATGGTTCACGAATACGCAGGTCAGCTGCTTGCCGATGGCACGTGCGCACAGTGCGGCCACCACAGACGAATCCACGCCGCCGGAAAGGCCCAAGATCACGCGGTCGCTTCCCACCTGCTCGCGGATTGCCGCCACGGAGTCCTCGATGATCGAGTCCATGGTCCAGGTGGCCTCAAGGCCGCAGATGTTGAACAGGAAGTTGCTCAGCAGTTGGTTGCCGTATTCGCTGTGACGTACCTCGGGATGGAACTGCGTGGCGAACAGCTTGCGTTCGGCGCATTCCATGGAGGCCACGGGGCATACGTCGGTGGCCGCGGTGATGACGAAACCTTCGGGCACGCGGTTCACCGCATCGCGGTGGCTCATCCATACGGTCTGCTCGGCGGGAGTGTTGCCATACAGGGCGCTTTCGCCCTGGCGCACGATCACGGCCGGGCCGTATTCGCCCTTTTCGGTATGGCCCACCGAACCGCCCAGCGTAACGGCCATAATCTGCTGGCCGTAGCAAAAGCCCAGCACGGGAATGCCAAGCTCAAGCACGCCCGGGTCGATCTTCGGGGCGTCTTCGGCGTACACGCTGGCAGGGCCGCCGGACAAGATGATTGCGGAGGGGTTCATGGCGGAAAGTTCGTCGGCCGTCACGTCGCAGGGGACGATAGCCGAAAACACGCCCAGGTCTCGGACGCGGCGGGCAATGAGCTGTCCGTACTGTGCGCCGAAATCTAAAACGACAACCTTTTGCTCAGGAAACGTAGCTTCGTTCATGTATTTGTTCCTTTTGTCGTGAGCTGGAAATATAGGGGCAAGCATAGCGCATATGCTAAAATGCCGCGTATAGAAAAGCGCGAAAACACACCTCTGGCAAACCTTGCGTTTCATTCTTAACAAGAGGTTTACATGGCGTCTTCGCAGGCCGTTTGATGCGTGTGCCATTCGTGCTTTCCGCTTCCGCGCGTCTGCGCCTTGCTTGTGAAAGCGTCGTTTTTCGGCCGTTTTCCTTGGTGCAGTTGGAGTGGGTGCGGCACAATCATGGCGGCGTAAGGCCGCTTTCGTATGTCTGCGCCGGTTTTGCAGGCTGTCAAACCGCGATCACGAAGGAAGAAACGCATGGTTCTATTTGAAGCGCTGAAAGCGTTTTTGTTCGGTGTCGTCGAGGGCATCACCGAATGGCTGCCCATCTCCTCGACGGGTCACATGATGCTTCTGGACGAATTCGTCAAGCTCGAGGTGTCGGAGGCGTTCTACAGCACGTTTTTGGTCGTTATTCAGCTCGGCGCCATCCTCGCCGTCATCCTGCTGTTCTTCCACAAGCTCAACCCGTTTTCTCCTCGCAAGAACGCGGAGCAGAAGCGCACTACGTGGAACATCTGGGCGAAGGTCGTCGTCGGCTCCATTCCCGCTGCTATCGTGGGCCTGCTGCTTGATGATTGGATCGAAGAGCACATTATGACCAACGAAGACATCGCGGCCATTGTGGTGTCTGTCGCCCTGATTGTCTACGGCGTCATCTTCATTGCGATCGAGTTGCGTAATCGCCGCCTTATCGCAGAAGCCAGCCAGCCTCGCGGCAAGCACGCACGCACCGACGGCGAAAATCCCTCGCCGGCGCGCATGGTGTCGGTCGATCCGGATGCGGAGGCGGAATATGACGCCTCGAGCGTCATCGCCAAGGTTAACACCTTCGATGAGCTCTCTTACGGCAAGGCCTTCATCATCGGTATCTTCCAGAGCTTGGCCATCATCCCTGGCACGTCTCGTTCTGGCTCGATTATTATCGGCTCCATGCTCGTGGGAACGTCTCGCACCATCGCTACCGAGTTCGCCTTCTTCCTGGCCATTCCCATCATGTTCGGCTGGGGCCTGGTGAAGTGCCTCAAGTTCTTCGCCGCGGGCCTGGCCATGACCATGACGGAGGTCGTCGTGCTCGCGGTGGGCATCGTGACGGCGTTCGTCATGTCGGTCATCGCCATCAAATTCCTCATGGGCTACATCAAGAAGAACGACTTCACCGTGTTCGGCTGGTACCGCATCGTGGTGGGCGTGCTGGT
>USEQ01000188.1 GCA_900553655.1 uncultured Slackia sp.
CTCTTCGGTGCCGATTTCGAATGCGAGAGTGGTCTTAGACATCCTATGCCTCCTTCTCGTCGACGTCGACGCCTACGACATGCTTCATATAGGACGCGCAGCACGCCTTCGCGATCGTGCGTACGCGCAAGATATAGCCCATGCGCTCGGTTGCGGAAATGACGCCGCGCGCATCGAGCAGGTTGAACGCGTGGCAGCATTTCAAAACGCTGTCGTACGCAGGCAAGGGCAGGCCCGCCTCAAGGGTGCGCAGGCACTCCGCCTCGCGGTCGTTGAACTCCTGGAAAAGGAATTCGGTATCGGCGACCTCGAAGTTGTAGCGGGAGTACTGGCGCTCGTTTTCGAGATAGACATCTCCATAGGTGAACACGATGCCGTCTTTTCCGCGGCTCCAGACGATATCGAACATGCTGTCGACACCCTGGATATACATGGTGAGACGCTCAAGACCGTAGGCGATTTCCACGGGAACGGGATTGCATTCGAATCCGCCGACCTGCTGGAAGTACGTGAACTGGGTGACTTCCATGCCATCGATCCAGACTTCCCATCCAAGGCCCCATGCGCCAAGCGTCGGGCTCTCCCAGTCGTCCTCGACGAAGCGGACGTCGTGCTTGTCCGTATCGATGCCAATAGCGCGCAGGCTGCCCAGGTAAAGCTCCTGGATGTCGTCCGGAGAGGGCTTCATGAGCACCTGGAACTGGTAATAGAACTGGGTTCGGTTGGGGTTCTCGCCGTAGCGGCCGTCGGTGGGACGGCGGCAGCCCTGCACGTAGCACGTACGCCACGTGTCGGGACCCAGGGAACGAAGCGTAGTGGCCGGGGCGTTCGTTCCCGCACCCACCTCGTTATCGTAGGGCTGCAGCACAACGCAACCGAGGTCGGCCCAGTAGCGCTGCAGGGTCAGGATGATGTCCTGGAAGCTGAGCGCGTCGGGCTTTGCAGCTTGACTCATGATTAAAGCACTCCTATGTGATCGAGGGGCCAATAGATTACGACAGCGCGCCCGCTGACGGACGCTTCGTCGATAGAACCAAAATAACGGGAATCGGCCGAATTCGTGCGGTTATCCCCCATTACCCAAATCTCGCCTTGAGGAACCGTATAAGGATACGATATCTCCACGCCGGAAACGGGTGTAAGCGGCGCCGACGGTTTACCGTTGGTGTACGGCTCGTCAAGAGCCATCCCGTCCACGTACACAAGGCCGTCGACAAGATCTACGGTCTGACCGCCGACAGCTATCACACGCTTGATGAGCGTTCGGCCGGCGATTTCGGGATCGTCGAAGGTCACGATATCGCCTTGTTCGACATCGCGGAAATAATAAGACACCTTTTCGGACCAGACGTTGTCTCCCACCTCTATGGTGTCTTCCATAGACCCGGAGGGAATGGTATACGGACAGACCACGAACGTCTGCAGGCCCCACACAAGCGCGAAAACAAGCGCAATGTAGAATGCCCAGGAAAGGACGTTTCTCAAGAAGCCGCGCGAGCGCGGCGTGGCATGCTGCCCATAGCCCATGGACAAATCCTCCTATGAAATGAAAAGGCGCCCCGAAGACGCCTTAGAGTGTGTCGCCGTGCAATGATAGCAAAAAAGCACGTTCGTCTTCGGTTATATTCGCAGACTTCAGCAAATCGGGACGCAAGCGGGCCGTACGCTCGACGGCCTGAGCCCTTCTCCATGCGGCAATTTTTGCATGATTGCCTGACAAAAGCACCTCGGGAACCTCCATTCCGCGATAGCTCGCGGGGCGCGTATACTGCGGGTATTCGAGCAATCCGTCGTAGAAGCTCTCATCGATGGCGCTGCCTTCGTCGCCCAAAACGCCGTCGAGCAGGCGGACCACGGCGTCGATGACCACCATGGAAGCAAGCTCGCCGGAGGTGAGCACGTAATCACCCAGAGAAATGCAGCGGTCAGCAAGCGTGTAGACGCGCTCGTCTATCCCTTCGTAATGGCCGCAGATGAACAGCAGGCGCTCCTGGGAGGAAAGTTCGGTTGCCATTCCCTGGTCGAAAGGCTCGCCGCAAGGAGTGAGAAACACCGTATAAGGCGCGGGTCCCGATGCGGAAATATCGTCGTACGCCTCGAAGATGGGCTCGCACTTCATCACGAGCCCTTGTCCGCCGCCGTACGGGTCGTCATCGGTGGTGCGATGACGATCATGCGTCCAATCACGCAAATCGTAGGCATGAAAATCAAGCGCGCCGCAAGCCTGGGCGCGCTTCATAATGGATTCTCCCATGACCGAATCGTACATATGGGGAAAGGTCGATAACGTCTCGATCTTCATAGCGTTACGCGTCTTCCTTTTCGCTCGATTCGTTCAAAACGCCGGGATCGACAAGCCCGTCCGGCAAATCCACGTACAAGACCCTCTCCGCATCGTCGAATTCGACGATGAACTCTTCCACGAAGGGAATGAGCACCTCCCCGCCCGGCGCCGCTACGACGAGCAGATCCTGAGCGGGCATTTCCTGCACGTCCGAGATGGTGCCAACATCACCCAAAAGTTCGTCGACAACCAAAAACCCCGCGAGATACTCCGCCGAAGAGCGCACGATATCCTCGAAATCGTCGGGAAGGTCGGCGCGGGCGACCAGACAATGGCTGCCCGCCAAAAGCTCGGCGGTATCCCGTTTCGAGACGCCGCTGAATTGCACCGCGTATTCTTGCGAACCGAGATGCTGCACGCTGCGCACGCTGGCCGTACGGGGGCCATCGAGCGTAGGCGGTACGAAATGAACGGTAAGCCCCTCATGCAGAAGGAAAGGAAGGCCGCGCACGGAGCGTGCGACAAGCCTTCCTTTGAGACCTTGCGTTGCGATGAGTTCGGCTACGTCAGCCCAACGACGCGTCATATTAGTCCTCGACAAGCTCGACCTCGACGGCTCCGCCGTCGGTGCATGCCGCAGCACGTGCAAGCACACGGATGGATTTGATGACGCGACCCTGACGGCCGATGACCTTGCCGGCATCATCGGCAGCAACGCGAATTTCAATACGCTCTGTTCCGTCCTCGGAGAAGGATGAGGTCACTTCGACCGCTTCCTTATCCTCGACGAGCGGATCGACTATTTCACGCACCAGGGCGACGATATCGGATGACGCCCGATTCATTGCTACTGAGCCTTTTTAGCGGCTTCGATGAGGCGCTTGACGGTATCGGTAGGCTGAGCGCCGTTCGCGATCCACTTCTCAACCTTCTCGAGGTCAAGAGCGATCTCGGAGGGATCGGTGTTGGGGTTGTAGCGGCCAACCTGCTCGATATAGCGACCGTCACGAGGGCTATGGGCATCAGCCACGACCACGCGATAGATGGGCTTCTTCTTTGCGCCATGGCGGGCGAGACGAATCTTAACTGCCATTTCGGTAGACTCCTTCATGTATACAAACTGCTATAAAAACATGCAAGTGGACATAATATAACGTGCCACTTCGTTTTTCAAGCGTCCATGCCGCGAAGACTCG
>USEQ01000189.1 GCA_900553655.1 uncultured Slackia sp.
GCTTGAGCCTGACCCAGCGCCGTGGCGCATACGAAAACACGACCGAATTCGAAGAATTTGAACAGCTGGGAAAACCCCTTGGCATCGCCGCGAAGACGATAGGACTCATCAAGGACCACGTTGTCGAAAAGAATGCTCGCAAACGGAAGCATGGACTGGCCGATTTTATCCTCGGGCACCACGCGAATCCCTTCCAGATCGCGGGGAATAAGCCACAGCGAAAGCGTCGGCTCGCCGCTTTCAGCCGAGGCTTCTTCGTCAATCGCCGCGACAAGCAGCGCGGGAGCGTATTCTCCGTTGTTCACGAAGGATTTCACGCCATTGAGCACCAACGCGTCATCGCGCAATGAAACTGCGGTTTTCATGCCCATGGTATCAGACCCTGCGCTGGGCTCCGAAACCGCAAGAGCGAATGCAAGCCTACCCGTCTTCTGGTATTCCTCGCGAATAGGGGCCGTCTGCCCCGCGCTCGCAAACGCCTCGAGAATCTGCAGCTGAAGAAAGTCGGTATGAAATGGCAGCGCCGCGCCTGATGCGCGAGAAAGCTCCTCGAGCACGAGCACCTGGGCGAACAGGTCGTAGAATTCGTGCCCGCGCCGATGTATGACGCCGAAGCCTTTGAAATCAAGGTTCACGAACGCTTTGACCACTTCGTCCGGCAAGCCGCCATCGCGCCGCCATTGAGCGACGGAGGCTTCGTCGAAATACCTCTCGCAGAATTGGCGCACCTCAGAAACAAGCTCACGCTCATCGTCGCTTAAACGAAAATCCATACGGGTCCCCTATCCTCCGACATTCGAAGCAACGGCCAAGATGCGACCGCATTCAGATGATTCACTTGGAATTATAGGCGCTTCTCTTTCCGCACAAAACGGCCAAGGCATGCTTATTTGACGGCATGTTCCATATGCTATGCGGCATTTCCATTCTGTTTCCTGATGAAAGATTCCCTACACATTCACACTTTATTGCGATAAAGTACACGCAGCAGCATAGGCCATACGGGCCTCAAAGCTCTTTTACACATCTCGATCGCCGCGATCTAACGCGGCGGGAAAGGGGGAAGACATGTCAGAGCAAAACGCTACTCATGTCCGGCCGGCAAAGGTATTCCAATTCGCGGGAACACTCGTCGGCACCCTTATCGGCTCCGGCTTCGCGTCGGGCCAGGAAGTAATGCAGTTCTTCACCTCGTACGGAATCCCGGGCATTGCCGGCAGCCTCGTGACCACCGCATTGTTCGCCGTCCTTGGCGCCGTCTTCATGAACTACGGATACAAGCATGCGAAATCAGCCGATTTCTCTTCCTTCAGGTTCTTCTGCGGCAAATACGTCGGTACGTTCCTCGAGTGGTTCACCATCCTGTTCTGTTTCCTGGTCGGAATCATCATGATCTCGGGAGCGGGCGCAACGTTCAACCAATACTTCGGATTGCCTCAGTTCGCGGGCAGCGTGCTTATGGCCGCCATCGCTTTGGCAAGCGCTCTTCTGGGCATGAATCGCATTGTCAAAGTCCTTGGCTCCATTGGCCCTGTAGCCATCGTGTTTCTGATCATCATCGCGCTTGCCGCGCTGCTTACGAACTGGGACAACCTCTCCAACGCCGATGCCGCCATCGCCGCAGCGGGCGACTCTGTCGTGCGCGGCGTGGGCGATTCGAGCAGCTGGTGGATTATTGGCGCCGTGATGTATGTGGCCTACAACATCCTCGCAGGCGTACCGTTCATCTCCAAGATGGGCACCGAGGCGGCAAGCCAGAAGGAAGCCATCCTGGGCGGCCTGTTCGGCGGCGTTTTGCTGGGACTGTGCGCCTTCTGCCTTAACCTGGCAATGCTTGCAACCTACAGCGATGTCAGCGTCCAGGAAGTTCCCGCGCTGCAGTTCGCAACCATGATTTCTCCCGTCGTGGGCATCGTATTCGCCATCGTACTGCTGGTCATGATTTACAACACCGTCGTTCCCATGATCATCTCCGTGGCCAATCAGTTCTCCTCCGAAGAGAAAGACCCTGTCAAATACAAGGGCATCATCGTGGCCTTGGCCCTGGTCATGTTGGTCGGCGGCCAGCTCCCGTTCTCCACGCTGGTGAACGTGATTTATCCCTTTGTCGGCTACTTCGGCATTGCCTTTATGGTCATCATCTTGGTCCAGTACATCCGCTGGCATTTCTCTTCCAAGAAAAGCGAATAAGCGCATAATATTCAAACAGATACCGGGGGGCTCTCTTCGCGAGGGCTCCTCGGAGCATATGCGGCATGTGGTCAGCGTGCTGCAGGTCGATAGAAAGCGAGGTGGTCGGCGTGGCCGACACGGAAAAGAAACGTTCCCAGCAGATGGTGCGCGAAGAGAGCGCGTATATGGCGCCCGCTGCACGCATCCCCTATTATGACCTGGTCATCGACCACGGCGAGGGCGCCATGCTCTACGACGTCGACGGCAACTCCTACGTAGACCTTCTGGCAAGCGCCTCGGCCACCAATGTGGGCCATTGCCACCCGCGCGTCGTCAAGGCCATCACCGACCAGGCGCAGCGTCTGATCCACTACACGCCCGCGTACGTGTACCACACCCCCGAGATGGAGCTCGTCGAAAAGCTGTGCGCAATCGCCCCCGGCGACACGCCGAAGAAAGTGGTCTTCGGCAATTCCGGATCCGACGCCAACGACGCCATCATGAAATATGCCCGCGCCTACACGGGTCGCCCGTATATGGTCAGCTTCCAAGGCGCGTACCACGGATCCACCTACGGCTCCATGACGCTTTCCGCCATCAGCTTGAACATGCGCCGCAAGATGGGTCCTTTGGTTCCGGGCGTCTACCACATCCCCTACCCCGACGCCTACCATGCAGGCGTGGACCATCTGAGCGAAGAAGAGCAGGCCGCATACTTCATGAGGCCGCTCATCGAAGCCACCGAAACCTATTTGCCCGCCGATGAGATTGCATGCGTGATTATGGAACCCATCGCAGGCGATTTGGGAATCATCGCACCGCCGAAGGCATACGTTGAACGGCTCCACGCCTTCTGCAAGGAGCACGGCATTCTGTTCGCCGTCGACGAAGTGAACCAGGGCATGGGGCGCACCGGCACATGGTGGTCCATCGAACATTTCGGCATCGAGCCCGACCTGATGAGCGTTGGCAAATCCATTGCATCGGGCATGCCCCTGTCTGCAATCATCGGCAAGGCCGAAATCATGGATGCGCTCGATTTCCCCGCCCATCTGTTCACCACGAGCGGCAACCCCGTCTGCTGCGCGGCTTCGCTCGCCACAATCGGCGTAATAGAGGACGAAGGGCTGATCGAGCGTTCGCGTGAATTGGGCGCCTACGCCGAAAAGCGCTTCAACGAGATGGCGGAGAAATACGACATCGTCGGATGCGTGCACGGCAAGGGCCTCAACCTGGGTATCGACATCGTTGAGCCCGGGACCCGCACGAAATGCCCGAAGGACGCG
>USEQ01000190.1 GCA_900553655.1 uncultured Slackia sp.
CATGGAAACAGCCCGCGTCGACCATTTGGTGCATATAGGAATTCGCGATGCGATCGCCGAGGTCCCTCAGGCTATAGCCCGCCTCCCTCAAGGCATCGACATGCTCAAGCGACACCCCTTCGACGAATTCCATGACAAGCACGGTCTCGTCGGAATACTCGGAATAAACTTTCGGGCATGCCACGCCGCGCTCCCCCTTGAGTCCCTGGGAGAAGCGTCGGAGATTCTCGAGCTCTATCTTGAAATCAATCTCCTCGCGGACGGTTCTATCGAACTCGTCGATAACCGTGACGATGTCAACGCCCGCAAGCACGATCGATCCGGCAAGATTCATCAGGTCGGCCGCGCGGCGCATAAGCTGAATATCCCGCTGCATATCCTCTTTGACATGGTCGCGGCGAATCTTTATCGCCACTGAAGAATTGTCCTCGGCAAGAACGGCTCGATGGACTTGCGCGATAGAAGCAGACCCAAGCGGTATCCGTTCGATCGAAGAGAAGACGTCATCGTAGCGTTCTCCGTAAAAATTACGAAAACGCTGCTCGATGTGCTCGAACGGTTCAGGAGTCGTCGAGCTTCGAAGCGATTGCAGCGCAAGACAGTATTCTTGCGGAAGCATATCGGAACGCGAGGAAAGTATCTGGCCCAGCTTGATAAACGTCGGACCAAGATCTTCGAGAAGCGCAACGAGTTTCTCCGGAGTGAGACCCTTGGAAACCTCGTTGCGACGCAGAATTTTGATTATCTCGCGCAAGCGGGCCGCCGATGTGGTATCGCCCAGTCCGTCACGCACAAGCTTGACGACGTCTTTCGCGCGCGCCATATGCAGCCCCCTTCCCCAGCCACGTCAGTACCAGCCATTGTAGCGCAGCACGCCCCTCCTTACGCGACCGACACCGCATCGTAACCCTTCGGCCGCAACGCATCGCGGCTCCGCGGTCGTAGCACGTCGCGGTCCAGCAATCGCAGCGCATTTCGGACGTGCAGTCATATTCTCTTTTCGGTTTTCATGTCAAGAGGTATCTTTCCGTTGAGGGTCGGATATACTCGAATCGAGCCTTGCTTCCGAAGCCGTCATTTTGCGATGGACCGATGCATTTTCTCAGGGAGCTCTAGATTACGCGTGAATACAGGGATTCGCGTCCGTTGACACGAAAGCTTTGCAGCGCGTTGCGAGCACCCACCTTGTCTAGGTGGGTTCATCCTTAGGCCGGGGGCGGGGCTCCCTTTCGTCTTTCGCGCCTCATGCAAAATCATTCTTACCGTCCAAGCGCTTCGGTAAAACGCAAGCAACGACGCTCGCACCGTCCCCATCGCCCCACAAATATTCCGGCGTTTCCGCGGTCGGTCAACTCGGCCCTTTCGAACAAAACCTGCAAACAACGAAATATTTTTCGTTTACCCATCGATTCATGTCTTTTCGGGTGTAAAATGCCGTCACATTTTCTACTCAACGCACCCAAAACGCGCCACAATTCCAGCAACCTATCCATATGCGCCGCTACGGCAAAACACCGTCGGCGACCCTTGCCTACTTCGCATTCTTTTTCGAAAGGACCCGCATGAGCGAACCCGTATATACGTTCCGCCTGGCCACCGCCGCAGACGCCGAAGCACTCCAAGCCATCTATGCGCCGTATATCGAAACATCGATCACGTTCGAATGCACTTGTCCTAGCGTGGAAGAGTTCCGCAAACGCATCGAAGAGCGCGTTTGCATGTACCCCTTCGTCGTCTGCGAAGAAAACGGCAGGCCGGTAGGCTACGCATATGCAAGCCGCCTTTTCACGCGTGAAGCATACGCATGGGCAGTGGAGCTTTCTGTGTACTTCGCTCAGGATTTCCGCGGACGCGGCCTTGGACGCGTCATCTATAAAAAGCTTCTTGACCTGCTTGCGCTTCAAGGCGTCCGCAGCGCTCACGGCAAGGTCACCGAGCCGAACGAGAAAAGCGACAAGCTCCACCTTGCCATGGGATTCCGCCTTGTGGGCGTCATGGATAATGTAGGGTTTAAACTGGGCCAGTGGCGCGATGTGGCGCACTACGAGAAGCTCTTGGGCGATTTTTCCTGCCCTCCCGCCCCGGTCATCCCCATCACCGAACTCGATCCCGAAAAAATCAACGCAATCCTGGAAAGCGCCGAATAAAGCCTCGGCGCCTTTCTCCCGTCTGGCTAGAATTTCCTGAATCGCCCATAACGAAGAGCTAACAGCTCATCGAGATCAAGCGACGAAAGCTCGTCGAGACGATGAATCACGTACCCGCGCACGACGGCTGCGGCGAGCTCGGGGTTCGCGCTCGCCGACCCCTCCCCTTCTTCGAGCACCGCATCGATAATGCCCATCTCGAAAATCTCGTAAGCGTTCATGCGCATGACCGCAGCGGCCTCCGGTGCGCGAGAGCGGTCCTTCCACAGAATGGAAGCGAATCCTTCCGGCGAAAGCACCGAATACACCGCATGCTCTTGCATAGCGACGCGGTCGGAAAGCGCGAGCGCGAGCGCGCCGCCCGACCCGCCTTCTCCAACCAAAATGCTCACAATGGGCACGCGAAGACCCGCCATGGCGAAAAGGTTGTCGGCGATGGCGCCTCCTTGCCCGCGTTCTTCGGCCTCTTTGCCGCAAAACGCCCCCTGCGTATCCACCAAGCACACCACGGGCAGCCCGAAACGCTCGGCAAAGCGCATTACACGCAGGCTTTTGCGATACCCCTCCGGCTGGGGACAACCGAAGTTGCGGCGGATGCGCTCGTCGAGATTCGCACCTTTTTCCTGGGCAATCACCGCCACGGCTCGCCGCCCAATCCAGCCAATGCCCGCCACGATCGCCCCGTCGTCGGCGAAAGCTCGGTCTCCGTGCAATTCGAAAAACCCATCCGTCATAGACCTGAGATAGTGCATCGACGTCGGACGATGCACATCACGTGCCGTCTGAACACTTGCCCATGCGGGGTTTTGCGCACCGTCCGCGCCCACTTCGCCCGCGTTGCGTACCGGCGTCGTCAAAAGGGCCGCAAGCCGCTTGCTGCTTTCCTCCCTGCTGCGACGCTCCCACGCGGATTGCTTCTTGTGCAAACGAGGAACGCGGGAAAACGCAGCTCGAACAGCACTGCGCAACGACCCTGCAGAACGCTCGCTCCCTGCGCCTCCCGCGCTCGCAACGGCCCCTTCCAAGCATTCGTGCGCGCTCGGATGCGCCGCCAATGCTTCGCGCAATTCCGCAACGCCCCCGATCGATTCGCGCCCAAGGCCGCTTACGTCAAACGGCATCCTCCGTTCGCATGAGCCCGCAGCGCACAGCGCAAGCAGATTCGCCAACTCGCCGCGCAAATCGGAGCGATGTACGATCGCGTCGATAAGGCCATGCTCGAGCGCAAACTCCGCAGTCTGAAACTCTTTCGGCAACTCCTGGCGAATGGTGTCCTGGATAACGCGACGCCCGGCAAAC
>USEQ01000191.1 GCA_900553655.1 uncultured Slackia sp.
GCATCTGACCTTCAGTCCTCAAGTCCCGAATCCCGCTCCCCCGGTTTTCGATTTCGAACCTCGAACTTCGAATCCCAAATCTCAGCCCCGACTCCCGAGTTTCAATCTCCGACTCCCGCCCCACGAATTTCAACCTCCGGCTCCCGCCTCACGAATCCCAAGCCTCAGTCCCCGACCCTAGACCCACGAATAACATCCGTACTATTTCGGCCCTTCTTGCCAGACGAAACGCACGTTTCGCCAACATAGTATGGAAAAAGCGGCACAGACGAATAGAGAGCCGAAGGTGCGGCTCTTTGACCTGGTATTTTGCTTTTGAGGAAAACGAAGCACCGCAACAATCCATACTATTTCGTTCGCTTTGCCAAAACGCATGCACGAACGAACGAAATAGCATGCCATACCGCAGCCTGGACGTCCGAGAAAGGACAACCCAAGGCGTTCGAAACCGAGGCGAGATTGAACTGAGCGGCGAGGTGAAGGAGTCGTACTGCAAATCAGGCGGAATCGAAGCTCCGCCGGCCGCGGCATGCATAAAAACGGCGGCCGAAAAGGCCGCCGCAATCCATCGCCATAACGAATCGGCTTTGCCGCCCGCGGCAGAACAACTCGCCGCTTTCAGCAAACCGACCCACGATAGCAATAAGCTGTTACATACGCTTGACGAAACGACCGTCGCGCGTGTCGATCTGAAGAATGTCGCCCACGTTGACGTACATGGGAACCTTCACCTCGGCGCCGGTCTCAAGCGTAGCGGGCTTGGTGCCGCCCTGAACGGTATCGCCCTTGAAGCCGGGGTCGGTCTCGGTGACCTCGAGCTCGACGAACATCTGAGGCTCGCAGCCAATCAGCTCACCGTCGGCGTATTCCAGCGTGACGGGATCGTTTTCTTTGAGCCACTGAGCGGCATCGCCGACGTGATCGGTCGGGAGGGAGAACTGCTCGTAGCTGTTGGGGTCCATGAAGTAGAAGTCGGAACCGTCGTTGTACAGATAGGTCATCTCACGCTGCTCAAGACGAACGGTGTCGAACTTCACGCCCGCATTCACGGTGTCGGAAAGCACGCGGCCCGTTTTGATATCGCGAAGCTTCATGCGAACGAACGCACCGCCCTTGCCGGGCTTCACATGCTGGAATTCGATGATGGTGCACATCTTGTTGTTGTACATGATGCACATGCCGTTCTTGAAATCGGCGGTAGAGATTGCCATTGTTTCCTCCTTCAAACTCGTTGGACGGGCGCCTTGCCCCGCTGGCCTTTGCGCTCGAAGCTGCTGAGCAGACCACGAAAGAATTCGCAGAAAGCCGAGGGCAATTCGCTCCGTCGATCGAGCGCAAGGACGCACCCAAAACCGTCATCGGGCAGGATCGAACGAAGCCGACGCTTCAGCCTTTACCTTATGTTGCGCGTTGCTCGTTATCCGCGATCCGCCCGTAAACTCCTCGCCAAACGACGCATGGGCTATCCGAAACGAACGGACCCAAACGCTATGCCAGGCGTCGATTTGCGCATCGCAACCTATTTAACGAAAAACGCGACGCTATATTATAACGAGTTCATGCGTCGATTGCGTGAAAACCTCGAAACCATCGGGAGTTATAACGCCGAAATCCTCCAAGCGACACCCTAAGATTCCGCCGAGATACACGCCCGGCTCAACCGTCACCACGTTTCCCGCACATAACGGCTCCGTGTTACGCGGCGACAGATTCGGCCGCTCGTGAATATCGATGCCCACGCCATGTCCGAGACCGTGGCCCATCTTTCCGCCGTAGCCCGCATGCTCAAGAATGCACTCCGCCAGCTCGTGCGCCTCGGCGCCCGTAACGCCGGGACGCAGCATGCGCTCCACCGCCTCGTTCGCATTGCGAACGGCCTCGTAGACGCGTTTCGCCTCTTCGGTCGCGTATTCCATGCAGACGGTCCTGGTCATGTCGGAGCAATAGCCGCCCTTGCACGCGCCAAAATCGAGTACGACCATATCCCCGGACTCAAGAACCTTTTCGCCCGGGATGCTGTGCGGAGCAGCGCCGTTAGCTCCCGAAGCCACAATCGAAGAGAACGCGAGGTCTTCAGCCCCCAAGCGGCGCATAACCTCCTCCAGTTCAAGCTGGACTTCTCGCTCCGTCATGCCGACGCGCATGAACGACACGATATGCTCGAAAGCCGCATCGGTAATCGCCTGGGCGGCCTTCATCGCTTCGATCTCCACGTCGTCTTTCACGGCACGCAGCTTCAAAACGAAATCGCTCGTCTCGATAGCGGGCGGAAGCTCCTTCTCTTCAAAGCTTTTTTCAAATCGGCGAAATGCCGCAAGCGACATGGAGTCCTCGATGGCAAGGGCAGGCAAACCATCCCCAGGCGCTTTGCGCCCATCACGAGAAAGCTTGTCCGCAACCCATCGCGCATGAAAACCGCCCGACGCATCGATCTTCCAGGGTCCGCCGCATGCGGCACGACACGCCGCGTCCGCATAGCGCGAATCGGTATGCAAGACGGCTTCATCGTCCGAAACGAATGCAAGGTGAGCGGGCTCGTCGTCGAATACGTTGTCAAATGCGGTAAGCCACTTCACATTGGAAAGATCCGTGCAGCAAAAACAGGCCATACCCTCTTCGCGCATGCAGGCACGCATGCGATTCAAATGGCTCTCCATGCGATATTCCTCCTTATCTCAAACTACAGAAAGAACTACGCGCGGTATACCCCCTCCGCCTTGAGGATCTCGGCGATCTCGTGGGCAACGCAAGCAGTACCCTTTTCCCGCACGTCCACGATGACGTCGGCCACCTCTTCATACAAGGGCTTCCTGTCATCCCAAAGCTTGTCGGTATCGCATCCAGAAGCAAGCAGCGGCCTTGTCTTATAGCTTCTGACGCGCGCCAAAGAGCCTTCAGCGGAAGATTCGAGGAGAACGGTGAATCCTTCGTTTCTCAACAATCCCCTGTTCTTGGGCGCCACCACAATCCCTTCGCCGCACGAGATGACCGCAGGACCCATTGCGCAGCACTCGGCAAACGCACACGACTCGGCACGGCGCAGCCCTTTCTCGCCCCGCTGCTTGAAAAGCTGGTTGGCATCCTTGCCGCACTTTCGCTGCAGGAACGAATCGACGTCTATGGCCGCAACACCAAGATCGCGTGCAAGACGGCGAGCCACCGTGGTTTTGCCCACCCCCATGAACCCCACGAGGAACACATTGCGCGATAGCGTGCCCATTAAATCACCGGGCCGACATCTTCAAACGACGCTCGTAGGCGGAAACCGCGGCGTGAATATCCGACATGCTTTCGCAGCCAAATTTCTCGAGATACATGTTCGCAAGCGCAAAGGCCGCTTCGCCCTCGGCAAGAATGGCCTGAGCCGGCACCTCGCAGCAGCAATACCTTGCCGTTCGGTATTCGCAGGAAGAAAGCGTTCCCATATCGAAG
>USEQ01000192.1 GCA_900553655.1 uncultured Slackia sp.
GCATAGAATCGTCTACATATCGTGCAATCCGAAGACGCAGGCGCGAGATGCGGAGTATCTTGTTGCGCACGGGTATCGCATCGACGAAATGCAGCCTGTGGACATGTTTCCGCACACGCCGCATACCGAGAACATTCTTTCATTCGAGAGAGCGGGAAATTCGTCGAGATAAGCCCCGGACTCGTATGGGAATCGATTGCATCTATGCAAGAAAGCGGAGGTCGTTATGACGGAGCATGTGAGTGCAACCATTGGAGCAACGCCGTTGATTAAGCTCGAGCGACTGAGCGAAGAGATTGGGGCAACGGTCTACGTGAAATTTGAGGCCTCCAACCCGGGGGGTTCGATCAAAGATCGTGCTGCGATGAATATGATTGATGCAGCGGAGGATCGCGGAGAGATTGCTCCCGGTCGCAGCGTTTTGGTTGAGCCGACCAGTGGAAATACCGGCATCGGCATCGCGATGATCGGGGCAGCTCGTGGATATGACGTGGTGCTGACCATGCCTGAATCCATGAGCAAAGAACGTCGCATGCTGCTTGCCGCATACGGCGCAAAGCTCGTACTCACGCCTGCCGCCGAAGGCATGGCGGGCGCGGTGGCCGAGGCTGAGCGTATCGAACGCGAAACGCCCGGTGCGTGGATTGTCGGTCAATTCACCAACCCCGACAATCCTGCAGCGCACGAAAAGACCACCGGCCCTGAAATCAAGAAGGCCCTTGGCGGCGTCAATCCCGATTACGTGGTTGCCGCGGCAGGCACGGGCGGCACGATTTCGGGCGTGGCCCATTTCTTCAACGGGCATGGCAAATTCCGTCCTGGCGGCCTAGTGGACTTGGTGGGGGAGCGTGTTCGCATCTACGCCGTGGAGCCCGATGAAAGCCCGCTTATCTCCCAGTCGCTTGCAGGCGAGGAGCTGACGCCGGCTCCCCATGGAATCCAGGGCATCGGAGCGAACTTCGTTCCCGAAACGCTCGATTTGGACGTTTTGGACGGTGCGTTGCGCGTTACGACGGAAGAAGCGTACGAACAGGCTCGTTATATGGCGAACGTCGAAGCGCTTCTGGTGGGCATTTCGAGCGGAGCCAACATAGCCGGCGTTCGCAAGCTGATCGAGCAGCATCCCGAAGCAAAGGGTTCGACCATCGTGACTTTCGCGGTCGACACGGGAGAGAGGTATCTTTCGACGCCTCTGTTTGAATGAGAAGATAACTATAAATAGCATATTAAGTATAAAAAGGATACCAATGGAGAAAATAGATATCGTTCTCGCGAGCGGGAGCCCACGTAGGAAGGAGCTTTTGGAGCGCGAGGGCGTCGAATTCACCGTTCGTGTTTCTGAGGTGGACGAGTCCTTGGAGCCCGACCTTTTGAGACAGCCGGAAGAGGCGGCTAAAAAACTGGCGGAGCGCAAGGCCCGTGCTGTTCTTGAGGAAATGCTCAATGAAGCGTATGTGGGAACGGCTATGGTGGTCGGTGCCGACACCATGGTGGTTGTCGACGGCGCCATCTATGGCAAGCCCGAGGACGAAGCGGAGGCCCGTCGTATCCTCGGCGAGCTTTCGGGCCGCGCACATCAGGTTATCACCGGCGTTTCCGTCTGGCTGGCGGGCGCTCCGGCCAACGAAGAGGATATCTCCATTGCGTTTCGTTCTTTTGCCGAAACGAGCCATGTAGTCTTTAAGGAGCTCGACGACGAGCTGATTGAGCGCTATATAGCCACGGGCGAGCCGATGGATAAGGCCGGTGCATACGGTGTGCAGGGCAAGGGCGGCGAAATGTTGGTTGAATGCGTTGCGGGTGATTTTGACAACGTGGTTGGCCTGCCCGTGAAGCGTCTCATTGCGGAATTCCAAGAGTTCTTCGAGGCGGCGAAATAGCCATGACGCAATCGCTTTTCGATTCTGTGATGAAGACGGTGCGGGAGCATGATATGGCATCGTCCGAAAACGTCGCGCTTCTGATGGTTAGCGGCGGTTCGGACAGTACGGCGCTGGCATACCTTGCGGCCCAGATGGTGGCTGCTGGCGAACTCGGCGCGGTTTCCATGCTGCATGTCAATCATAAGTTGCGCGGCGAAGCGTCGGACGGAGACGCCGCTTTCGTGGCCGATTTGGCTTCAAGGCTGGAAATTCCTCTGTTCCTCTGCGAGGTCGATATCGCCGAGATGGTTCGCAATACCGGCGGGAACATGGAGGCCATCGCTCGTGAGGAACGTTATCGTGCTGCGCGCGAAGCGCTGGAAAGCACATGTCTTCATCTGGGATTTTCCTTGGAAGCCGGTCGTATTTTCGTTGCCCATACAGCGGATGACAGGGTTGAGAACTTCTACATGCGCTCCATTGTTGGAACGGGACCGGGCGGCTTTCGCGCCATGAAGCACGACGTCATGATCGACGGGTGCCGCGTGTGCAGGCCTTTGCTCGAGGTTGGTCGAGACGAGTTGCGCTCGTATGTCCTACGTCGCCATGATGCGGTGCAAGATGGGCACGGAGCCGTTTGGCGCGAAGACGCCACCAATGCGGACACCGACAGGTTTCGTGCGTTCGTCCGCCACGAGATAGTGCCGCGCGCCAAGGAGCGCAACCCTCGATTGCTGGAAACGTTGACGCGCACCATGAACCTCATCGCTGAAGAGGACGACATGCTTGCCGACGACGCCCGCGCGCTTCTTCTCGAAAAGGTGGTTCCGTTGGGAGCGTCGCCCGCCGAAGGGTTCTTGATTTCTCCCGAGCTGGCGGACAGGCCGCTGCCCCTCGTTCGCCGCGTAATCGACAAGACTCTCTCCTTGATGCTTGGCCGCGATGCTCGCGTGGAGGCCTCATCTATTCAGGCGTGTATCGACGGGTTTGGGAAAAGCGGCTATGTCGCGAACATTCAGGGGAATATCGCCGTGTCGTACAACAAGCAGGGGCTTCGTCTTGAGCCTATGGCCTCATTTCGTACGCGGAGAAAGAAGGGGTAGCGACGCATCGAATGCGCGAAGTGTACGGTTTCGTTAGGGCGCTCGCTTTGGCCGGCGGCACCAAACGGGGAAAAGCTGGATCGATCGGGCGTTTCTAGTTTCTTTTTTCGAATCGGACGCCTCTCTGGTTTTTTGCGGGCTATCTCGTAGTATGGACGAAGAGGAAGGCGACGGAGAAAAGGGCGAGCCTCTGTTTTCGAGGCTCGACAGCGTGTGAGCGAGGCATGTCAATGAGTGGAAACATAGAAGATCGTAGCGGCGTATTGCGTGATCGCTGCCGGTTGATTAATCGCGATCCGGACGTCTACGTAGTTCGGGTGCCGTTTATGAATATTTCGACGTCGGAGACGAATGTCTACATCGTCAAGGACGGAGACGAAGCCCTTGTCGTGGACACGGGCGCGCCCACGGACAAGGGAGCCGCCGTACTTTCGGAAGCGTTCGAAATCTTAGGGATAGACCC
>USEQ01000193.1 GCA_900553655.1 uncultured Slackia sp.
CGATGTTTTCAGCGTAGGTGGTGGTGGGGGTACCGCCCAAAAAGCCCGAGACCATGGTGGACAGACCGTCGCCCAGAAGCGAGCGGGGAAGCATATCGTTGTAGTTCTTGCCAACCACCTCGCCAACCACCAGCAAATGCCCAATGTGCTCGATGATGATCACGATGGCAACCGGCGCGATCAAGATGATCGCACCCAGGTCGAACGTGGGCGCGGTGATCGTAGGCAGGCCGATCCATGCTGCGTCGGCGATGGGCTGGAAGTCCACAAGACCCAGAATGCACGAGGCGGCATAGCCCACCAGCACGCCAATAAGAACGGGGATGGTGGACCAGAATCCCTTGAAGCAGGTGGAGAACACCACCGATACCGCAAGCGTCAGCGCGGCCACGGCGAAGCCTTCGTAGTTGAACGGCGCGCCTGAATCGTATCCGCCGTTGAAAAACGCCATCTTCACGGCCGTTGCGGAAAGTCCCAGGCCAATGACCACGATGACGGGTGCGACCACGGGAGCGGGCAGAATGAAATCGAGCCATCCTGTTCCCGCCACTTTGATGACGCCCGCCACCGCCACGTACACCAGGCCGGTCACGATCAGTGCGCCTCCTACGGCGCCGACGCCTTGGCTCGATGCCACCATGGCGATGGGCGTGATGAATGCGAAGGAAGATCCCAGATAGCTGGGAATTTTGCCGCGGGTTACCAGCAGGTACAAAATAGTGCCGATGCCCGAGCACATGATGGCGAGCGACGGTGAAAGCCCGGTGAGAAACGGCACGAGCACCGTCGATCCGAACATGCTCATGAAATGCTGGATGCCGAGCGGGATGGCCTTCGCCACGGGGACGCGGTCGTCTACCCCTATGATGGGGCGGTCTGTTGCCATGGAAATCCTTTCCGTCGTGATGGAAGACGGCAGAAGGGCCGTAGATACTCTCCATCGGGCTTGCAATTCCGCCTATGATACCGCGCTTTGCAAGGAATCGTTTGTTATACATCAATATGCATAGTGCTTTTAATATATGCGTAACAAATTTGTTTAAACGGAACGTCATGCGTTGAAGGCGAAACGGGGCGCACGGAGGGAAGCACCGCTCACCGTTTGTTTTTACATATTCGTTTGCCTTCGTCGGTTTAAAACAGCCGTCGGTCGCGATTATCCCGTTCGGATATAACCTCGGCTTCCCAATCCCATATCATACTCCGCAAGCAATGCACGAAATGCATGCTCGGCCGATGGAGAGAATGGGGCATGGCCGAGTGACCGATGCTCGCAGAGCGCGTGCGTCGGATAGAAGAACGTAGCATCACGCCGCGAAGAGGGAGTTTCTACATGGCACATATTGCGGACAAGGCGCAGCCGCCGCGCTCTTCCGATGGAGGCAGGATTCTGACCCCGGAGGAGGCGGATTTTTTGAGGCGCTTTCTGCTCGAGTCCGACCCTGTGGTTGTAACGGGCAATATTCCCGTCGACAAGACGAACGGAGGGGCGGGCGTTCCTCGCCTGAAAAAGCCTCGGCGCCTTATTGATTAGGCACTGCGGCTGAAAAAGCCGGTATGGTACGGGTTCGAAACGACGAAGCGGCCTCGCGCGGTTGGCGCGGGGCCGCTTTTCGTTCGCAGGCATCGCGGGGGCGGACGCCTCGTCTTTGGCATAGCTGCAAGAGCGGGCGCCGCGCCCTTAATATAAAGAGAAGGTGAAGCTGAGCGCGTTGAGTCCGTGGAACTGCTTCACGATCGACCCATGGACGCGAAAGCCTGCAGGGGGATTGGCAGGTGAGGCCTCCTGGGCGAGAGCCGCCCGCGTTGCCGCGATGACACCCTGGTATTCGTCGAGCAGCTCCTCTTCTTCGCGCGACAGGTTTTCGAGAAGGCCGTTTTTCGGAGCAGAAGACGAAGCGCGTTCGCAAGGGGCGCTCGCCCGCACGAAGACCCGCTCGATGAACCGGCGTGCGGCCTGCATGGCCTCGGAGGCGTAGCCTTGTTCGAAGCGTTTCGACCTCATGACGTAGAGGGCCTTCAGACGGCGTTCTTCTTCTTCGACCACGGGGCGCATGCCGAAGAAGCCGGCTAATTCCCCCGTTGCCTTCATGACGACCGCCCAGGGTGCGTGCCCGCCGCCTTCGAGGAGGCTTTTCTCCAGCTCTTCTTTGACCTCGGGGGTTCCGAAGTATTCGTGCGCAGCGCGGACGAACTCGTCGTTGTCCAGCGCGCTGCGCAGCTCTTCTACATCGTTTTCAGTGAAGGGGCGCATGCCCAGGCATGCCGTCTCGATGACCCAGGGTTCTTTCATGGCGACCTCGCATTCGGCGTTTTCGTTCGTTTCGTTTCGCAGGATTGTATCCGCGCGAGGCTTTGCGCTTCTCCCCGAATGAGAGTCGTTTCCGCTTTGTTGCCGTATAATTCGAGGGAAACTCATCGGCGGATAGAATGTGTGCGAGGTGCGTTATGTCGGATTCCTTTCCTATCAAGCTTGGCGTGTCGCCGAAGTGCGTGCGGTTTGAGAACGTGGCGGGCCAGCCTGCGGGGCGTGTGTTCGGCTACGTCTCGAAAGGCATCGATTTGACGGATGGCGGGTCGTTCTACGTTGTCGAATTCGATCCGGACGATTGCTCTTGCGTTCGTCTTATCGCCTATGCGGACAGATACGGCCGCATGTTTTCTTGCGACGACGTGCTGGTGGCGCCTCCCGCGCGCACGCCCACGCTCTACCTTGCCACATACGCCGATTCCGACCATTCCACGGGTATCGTGTTCGCGTGCGATGCGGATGGAAAAGACCAGGTGGTTGGCTCGTATGCTTGCAAAGACCCCGAAGAGGACGGGCCGTACAGAATGGATCGCTACGAGCGTCCGTCCCTGCTTGATACCGCGGCGTTGGATTCGTGGCTCGAATACGCCGATTTTCTCGCTCGGCTCTATCTCACGTTCGTGACGTTCGCGGACGCGGTGGAGGCCGCAAGGCCGTTCGACCTCGGTGCGGTGTTCGGAAGGCTCAACACGGCCGATCCGTTCGATGCCGTGAACAAAGAGGTGCTCGAGGCCGAAGCATCGTGGGGAGACGCCCTGGATTCGGGCGCGGGGATAGAGCGCTTTCTTGTGCACGAGCTGCGCGATGCGGGGATCGTGGGCAAGTCGGCCGCCGATTTCGCGGTCGAGCTCGAAGGCGGCTTTGAGTCCGTGCCGAATGTGCGCATGATCCGCACGAAGAAATACGCCGATACCTTCTATCTTGATTTCTCGTACTTAAATGCCGAGGGCATCCTGGTAGAGAACGGGCTTCTCGAGGCTCTGCCTGAGGCCCGCGGGGCTCGCGAGTCGTTTTTGCGCACGGAAGCCGCGCTGAACAGGTTCCTTCTGCTTGTCGATTACCTGGAATCGACCGGCGGCAGCCTTCTTCATGCCACGGAGGGCGTCTGCGCCCAG
>USEQ01000194.1 GCA_900553655.1 uncultured Slackia sp.
GTCATGAGTTTGTGGGGCGATCTTGAGAAATTGAAACGTTGTCGATGGGTTGACCTTACCCACCCGTTGACCAACGAGAGCCCTTATTGGGGCGGTATCCCCGATGGCTCGGTGGAGCTGTGCAAAACCGTGTTCGACTATGACGAAGAGATGCTTTCGTGCCGCATTCATACATACAAATTTCCTGGTCAGTTTGGCACGCATGTGGATTTCCCCATGCATTTCGTGCCTGGGCGTCCTGCTGCGGAAGAGTATGGTGTAGAGCAGAGCGCGTATCCGCTGTGCGTCATCGACATCTCGGGCAAAGTGGCTGAAAACCCCGATTATGCAGTGACGATTGATGATGTTTTGGCGTATGAAGAAGAGTATGGCCGCATTCCCGAAGGGGCATTCGTCGCTTTGCGTACCGACTGGTATAAGCGCTGGCCTAGCTACGACGCACTGTGCAACTTCGACGAAGAGGGCGGCGAGCATTGCCCTGGATGGTCCATCGAAACGTTGAAGTTCCTGTTCGAGGAGCGCGGCGTTGCGATGAACGGCCATGAGACGTTTGATACCGACGCGTCGTATTTGGCCGTTGAGGCCGATGACTTGGCGGTTGAGCGTTATGTGCTTGACACGTGCCATCTTCAGGTTGAGGTTATGGCCAACTTGGACAAGGTTCCTCCTGCGGGCGCAATCGTTTTTGTAGCGTGGCCGCGCATTGAGGGCGCGTCGGGTCTGCCCGCCCGCGTGTGGGCTGTGTGCGAGGAATAAGGCGCGCCGCCTCATTAGAGGGCGGGCCCGCCTGCCCTTGACGCCCGATTCGTCCCTCGCAGTCGTCCGCTGCGACGCCTGATTTGCTTCCCATTCGCTTCCGGAGCGAATCCATGCTATCTCGTCGTTTTTTTGCCGCGCCTCGCGCCGCTTTCGACGAGATAGTATGGATCGGGTGCGCTTTCGACCTCGGCTTCGATATGCGTCCAAGAGAAAGCCCAGGTCAGAAGCCTGTCGTTTTCAAACGCCGCGTCGTCGCGGTCTTTCATCCATGCTATTTCGTCGAAACTGCCAATCTCGCTGCGCAAAACGACGAAATAGCATGGATTGACTCTGTCTCGGGCAAAACGGGGGGGTGCGCGCCTCGTCTCTCGTGTGCAGGCTTTTGAACGCCCCGTCCCTCCAGCAAGGGGGAGGTTAGACGCCTCGTCTTTCGGGCAAGCGGGATTTGGGTGCCTTGCCTCTTGTGCGCGCGGGCTTTTGGACGCTCTCTCGGACAAACGGGGTTTCCTCCCGGTCTCGCACGACTGCTGCCATTCCCCGTTGGCCGGCTAGTCTAGATGCATGAGCTTGGCGGTCAGCACGCGCTTGACGGATTCGTCAAGCGCGCTTCGGGAATTTCGCCCGATGTTGCAGCATCGAGTATCCCCTGGTAAGCGGCGGTGAAATCGAGGGGCATGAGAATCATGTCGCCATCGGCGTTCAGCAGGTCAACGCCTACGCAATCGGGCGAAGTCACCTCGGTGGCCGCCGCCATGCTCAACGAATCGGTAATGACGATGCTTTGGCATCCCAGCTGAGAACGAAGCACATCGCGGATAATAACCTGGTTCAAAGATGCCGGCAGCGGGCTTCCCGTGGCTGTTTCGCACGTCAGATGTCCGACCATGACGAAGGACACGTCGGCGTCGGGCGCGAAGTCTACGTTGAAGCCCAGGTCGGTCAGATAGGTCGCAATGGCGCTTGCGGTGTCGGCCGCTTCTTCGGGTGTGACTTTCTACCGAACCTTTTCGTTGTCAACGACGCCGAGCATATCGAACAATTCCTGCCTCGTATGAATATCGAGTTTTTGATAGATATGGCGGACGTGGGCTTTCGCGGTGCCGTTCGCAATAAAAAGCTCGCGCTCAATGCTGCCTACAGTTTTATGCTGCGCAAGCAAGAGAAGAACCTCTTCTTCGCGGGCGGACAGTTTATGTTCGCGTGAAACGTCGGCAACGCGCGAGGAGAGTTCGTGCTTGCGTGCGACGGGCGATGTCTCACCAGGGTTTGTTTTATCCACCGTGATGCCCCAGCTGCTTGAAAGCTCGCGCTCCGACATGATAATCAAAGTTGCCGCCATTACCGCAACGACGGTCAATGCGGCTAAGAACACTTCTCCGTTGTTTCCGAGAAGGTGCGCCTGGTCGTTTACTGCGCGCCCTGCAATCATTGAAATTTGCCGCACGCCGCGCTCGATCCCGAAAAGCAGAATGGCAGATGCTCCATAGCGATAGCATAGGTTTGCGATGATGACCATGACGAGTATGGACTGCGCAGTGTAGCCCGCTGAGACGCAGAAGCTGCTGACTGGCTCGCTTAGAATGTTGAAAGCGGGAATGAGCAACAAGGCGGCAACGGTAAGGGGGAGTGCTAGCCTGTAAATCATGCCGAAGTCGAAATGTCTACCCCGCGCGGCAACGGCGAAGAATACAACCGCCCCGGCAGCAAGCGTGCCCGGCGCCGAATGGGGGCCGAAGTAGCCCGAATACGTGGTGTTTTCCAGAAGCCCGTAAGCAAAAGCGTAGATAGACATCAAGATAATTGCTTTCCAGGGGATGGAAAGACGAGCTTTTGTATTTTGCGGCCGCTCCTCCGAAGGCAGCTGACGGAAACTTTCGTATACGCAAAGAATGGAGACGAGCGGCAGCAAAGCGGTCATTACGAAAAGCCAGGGAAACATGAATCCATGCCATATGTATATGACAATCGCTCCTACGACAATGGAAAGCGAATAATACGTTGCAACGCGCAGCGGGTTGAGGCATCCGTACAGTTCGCTCCAAAGCAGGATAAGAAAGGCTATTCCTACGCCGCCTGCTACGGCGGCAAACGACCCTAGGAATAAGGAAGATTCAGCGAAGAACCGCGTTGAGAAAACAAGTACGGTGGACAGAACCAGAAGCAAGGAGCTTATGGCGTAAATCAGCTTTTTGTCAAAAAACGGACCGATTTGCTTTGCGAAAAGTGCACAGGCAAAAGAGGCGGCCACCATGCTTCCGTCGAAAAGGTCGCGTACGCCAAGGCTTTCTCCGAAGATGTTTTGCGCATGCGCCGGCAGGTCCGTAAACGATCCGACGAAAGCGATCTCTATCCAGGCGCGGTAGATTCCAAGACCTAGAAAGGCCAGGGGAACTAGGGGAATGAAGCCAAGGAGAAGCGTCGGTCGTCCGACGTTTTCCTGGGCGGTTTCGTGCGAATCAGAAGGTTGCATAAGGGCCTCCGAGGGCGAAATTTCTTTCCGGACGAATCTTGCGGGGGTTTTCTACAGGGGTATTGTAGCGAAAGCGGGCTTTCGTCGGAAACTGCAATCTTAGCGAAACTCCTGGTAAACAGGGGGGGTTATAGAAG
>USEQ01000195.1 GCA_900553655.1 uncultured Slackia sp.
TCATCCGCCGCATAGCCATTCTGCGTTGCCAGCTCCGCCATATCCGCCGGAGTCTTGTCGGTCTTGCCCGTCAACCCCATGTACACCATGGAAAGAGACGTGGGGCAACATCCCGTGCTCCCGAACGGCCCTGCGCAGTATTCGACATAGCCCCAGCGTTCGTCCCACTGAAAAAGCAGCGGAATGCTGCCTTGGAAACCTGCTCCTCGTACGGCTTTCCGGAAGACGCAGGATAGGAATCGGGAAGCGACGCCACGAAATCCACCGCATCAGGCTCCCGAGCCGCAAGCTGCAGCAGCTTCGTTGCGCGCTCTTCGCCGAAAGCGTCCACATATTGCTGCCTGTTGTTCACAATGAAGACAATACGAGAATCGGACGCCTGAGCAGTGAGGGAGTCGACGTCTTCCTGCGGCAAATCGGCAGGAAGAAGCGAAAGGTCGGCCTGCTCTGGCTCGGGGGCGGGCTCTTCGTTTTGCGCAGGCTGTTCGGTATCCGCCTCGACGAAATCGACCGCACTCTCGCGAGCGCACGAATGCTCTATCGCATTGACCCCCGCAAACAGAGCCACAAGAAAAAGAACGCCCGCGGCTATGACCACCGGACGAGGGATATGAATAACTCGCACATCGGAAGAAGCTGCGCCCGGGCGGGCGTTGCGCGCAGAAGACCGGGACGATCTCGCTTTTCGCGCATCGTCTCCATCGCCCGAAGACGCGCCGGAACGCGCCCGGCGGCGCTCAAGCCGCTGGCGTGCCGCCTCCCG
This sequence comes from uncultured Slackia sp., assembly GCA_900553655.1. Lineage (GTDB taxonomy): Bacteria > Actinomycetota > Coriobacteriia > Coriobacteriales > Eggerthellaceae > Slackia. The sequence continues at coordinate 764 of USEQ01000195.1, forward strand.
AGAATCGTCGGCCGTATCGTTTTTAGTACGTTTCGACACCATAGTGGTTTCGCCTTTTCGGCCTAGAGGCTTCGCGCCTTGTCCACCGTCGCGATAAGGGCTTCGGTGACAGACGAACGGAACCCGCACGCCTCAAGCGTACGCACGCCCTCGATCGTGGTGCCCCCGGGAGAGCAGACGGCGTCCTTCAAAGCACCGGGATGCTGACCGCTCTCAAGCACCATCTTGCCGGCGCCCACCACGGCTTGCGCCGCGAAGCGATACGCCTGCGCGCGCGGCATGCCCTCAAGAACGGCCGCATCGGCCATGGCCTCGATCATCATATAGACATACGCGGGAGAGCAGCCTGCAGCCGCACTTGCGGCATCCATCAGATGCTCGGGGATGCGTTCGCTCTTTCCGAAGGAATTGACGATTTCAAGCACAAGATCGGCGTCTTCGGCGGAGCAGCCCCCTCCGATGACGACCGAGGTCATGCCCTCCCCCACCGCGGCTGGCGTGTTGGGCATCAGGCGCACGACCTTCGCAAGACCGGAAACCTCGGAAAGCCAATCGATGGTCTTACCTGGGGCGATGGAGACAAGCACGGTCTCGGGAGAGAAGTGAGGAGACGCTTCCGCTATCACGGATCCATACATCTGCGGCTTCACCGCCAGAAAGACGACGGACGCCTTGCAGGCTTCAGCGTTATCGAGCGTCACATCGATGCCGAAGCGTTCGTGCGCAGCGTCGATGGTAGCCTGCGTGCGAGCCGACGCGATAATCTCATCCGGAGCGACAATGCCCTTCGCGAGGATGCCCCCGATAATGGCGCGCCCCATGTTTCCGCAGCCGAGAAAGCCGATTTTATGCATTGCGAACCCCTCTTTCTCGCCCGACGAAGCCTCTCTTCCCTCGAAGCAACCCGAGCAACAACCGTTTCAATTGGCCAGTAGCATACTATGGCAAGCTGCAACGATAGAGGTTTTCGCAAAGCAGCGTAGAAATTCCACCGAGCAGGCGGCGATGCGAGAATGCGCCCGAATGCCCCTTTTCCCCGAGCACGGCTGCGGCTTCGGCGTGCGGCGCGGCGACGTGAGCCCAAGACAAAGAAAGGCCCCGACGCGAGCGCCACATTCCCAGATGCCCAAGAGATGAGGCGGCCAACGACGGGGTCTTTCGAGGGTTTTCCGCAATACGCGCGCGGCTCCTTTCAGCCTGCGCGAGCGCAGGGAGGCCGTCTAGAGAGCCAGGATAGGAGCGGCAACCTGCTTCTTGCGGGAAAGCACGCCCGGCATCCAGACGCTTTTGCCCGTGACATCGATGCCGAAAGCCCTATTCACGAAATCGGTATCGCCCTCGACGATAAACTGGCTGCCCTCAGCGAGAATATCCGTGGCGAAGAAGAGCACGAACTGATAGCCCTTCTCGGCGACAAGTTCCTTGATCGCCTCGCGGATTTCGTCTTCGCGATTGAGCACGGCCTGCAAATCGACGGTTTCGAACTGGCCGATGTAGACCTTGTTGCCGTTGGAAAGCTCGAACTCCTTGGCGTCGGCGTTAACCATCTTATGGATGGGCAGCTCCGCCGGGTTGGAGCGGCACTTGAAGATTTCCATGCCATACTCAACCGGATCGACGCCCACGTATTCGGCCGTCTTCGCGATAATCGCGCGGTCGAAATCGGTGGTGGTGGGAGATTTCATGATGACGGTGTCGGTCAGCATGGCACCCAGAAGCAGGGCGGCGATGTCCTTCGGAAGCTCCACGCCCTGAATCTCGAATTCGCGCGCGACCACGGCGGCGCTGGAGCCGACGGGCATGACGTTGACGCGAAGCGGCTGCGCGGTCACAAGGCCGCCCAGGCGATGATGGTCGACGATTTCGACGATTTCAGCGTTCTCGATGCCGTCAGCAGACTGCAGCGCCTCGTTATGGTCGACCAGGATGACCTTGTCGCCTTCGCCGACAGACTCGATCAGACGAGGAGCCTCGATGCCGTGCTCTTCGAGAGCCTTGGCCGTCTCCGGCGGAAAGCCGCCCAGGCGGCACGCCTCGTACACGGCGTCTTCGCCGTTGGCGCGGGCGAGCTCGTTTTTCAGATAGGCGTAACCGACTGCCGCCGAAATGGCATCGTTATCGGGGTTTTTATGACCGAACACCAGGATGGGCGCTGTCATGGGCGATTCCTCCTTGATTCCTTTGCATTTGCGCTCGTAATTACAACCAAACAGTGTACCATGGCAGCGACGCGCTCGGATCGAACCGCGCGCGAAGCATGTAAAAACCCGTCTCGTTCGGAAGGACGCGCGATGAAAGTTCTCGGCATTCGCGACATCATCGGCCCCATTATGATCGGCCCGTCAAGCAGCCACACCGCAGGCGCGCTGCGCATCGCGCTCATGTGCCGCCGCCTTTTGGCAGGCGAACCGCGCAAGGCAACCTTCACGCTCTACGGCAGTTTCGCCCATACCTACCGAGGGCACGGCACCGACAAGGCCCTCGTGGCCGGCCTTCTTGGCATGGCCACCGACGATCTGCGCATTCGCGAGTCCTTCGACCTGGCGAAAAAAGCCGGGCTCGATTTCTCCTTCGTGCCCGCCCCCAACGAGCCGTGCGAGC
>USEQ01000196.1 GCA_900553655.1 uncultured Slackia sp.
GGCTATCTCGGGGAATTGCTGCGCGAAGGCGAAACGGTCGGCCACCAGGAGGTCCACCCCGTAGGCGTTGCGCATAACGCGCAGCTCTCCCGGGGCGTATCGGCCGCTCGCCAGCACGCGCTCGTAATCCGCCGCGCGGCAGCGTCCGATGCCCGCCATGTCCGTTATCAGGTCTTTTTCCATGTCGAACACGATGCGCCCGTCGTCTATGCACGCCACGGCATCGGCGATCTTCTCAAGATCGGTGGTGATATGGCTCGACATGAGGATGCCGCGGCGCTCGTCTTTCATGTAGTCGCGCAGCATATCGAGAATCTCATCGCGCGCCAGCGGGTCGAGTCCTGCCGTGGCCTCATCCAGGATGAGAAGTTCGGGATCGTGCGCCAAAGCGCACGCAAGCTGCAGCTTCATGCCCATGCCGCGCGAGAGGTCTTTGACCTTCTTCTTGGGATCGAGGGAAAACCTCCGCAGATAGTCCGCGAAGCGACCCGCGTCCCATGACGAATAGCTGGCGGCCATGATGCGTCCCGCCATCTTGACGGAAAGCTCGCCCACATACGGACAGGTGTCGAAGACGACGCCGATCCTCTCTTTCGCACAACGGCTTCTCTCCCCGTCTGCGTTCATTCCGAACGGCTCCCCGAAAAGCTCGATGGAGCCGGATTCGATCGATATCAGTCCGAGGATCGCCTTGATCGTGGTGGTCTTACCCGCGCCGTTCGCGCCGACGAACCCGGTCACGCAGCCGCGCGGGACGCTGAGGTCCACCTCGCGCAGCGCGAAATCGTCGCCGTAGTGCTTCGTGACGCCGGAAATGCGAATCAAATCGCCCATGGTAGTACTTCCTTCGTATACAGCTGGGCCTTCGCCCAGGAAATGTCCTTGCATGCATGAAAGGCAGCCTCGCCGAGAAAGCGCACGCCCGAAAAGCGGACGATGCGGCAAAGCCGATCGGCCTATTCCGGCTGAGAGACGACATCGAGCATATCCTTCACCTCGTCGAGGCCAAGGCCTATGCCCTGTGCTTCCTGCACCGCACGCCCAAGCAGCTCTTCTATGTGGCGAAGACGCTCTTCGCGCAGAAACTCCGTATTGCCGCCGGCGACGAAGCTGCCCTTGCCTTGCACGGTCTCGATGAAGCCTTGCGCTTCAAGTTCGGCATAGGCGCGCTTCGTCGTGATGACGCTGATGCGAAGATCGCCCGCGAGCGAGCGGATGGAGGGAAGCAAGGCTCCCTCCTCGAGCTCGCCCGAAAGAATGGCGTCTTTCATCTGCAGCACGATCTGCTCGTATATCGGTTTGCTGCTTGCATTGGAAATGACGATGTCCAACGAAACTCCCATCTCTCGCAAGGCGGTGCGCACCGCCTTGTCGCGCTGCGCCCGAACGAAGCGCCCCTCGCCCGGGTGCGGTCCATGGATGCGTCTTCCGCGGACCAAGTGTATATACCCTATAAGCACAGTATATACACACCATATACAGTTGGCAATAGAGCGCATGCAAAAAATCCCCGCTTCTCGGCATGCGAGAAACGGGGATTGCTTCGTGAGGCATAAGACGCCAAAGGCGGCTGTCGCGCGGAGGCGGGCTTTCTCGGAGGGAGGCGGCCGCCGTGCGAAAGACGAGCCTTTGCACGAGGGTCGCCCTGCGGTGCTCGAGCGAGCCGTTATGCGAAAGCGGCCCTGCAGGAGCGCGCGTCCGGCGCCCTACCCGAAAAGGGCGTCGGAAGACCGCTCGAAACCTTCGTCCACAAGCAGCGGCCCACCATCCGCCGATCCGGTGGCAAGCTCGTCGCAGCGCTCGTTCTCGGGATGGCCGGCATGCCCCTTGACCCAATGAAACGTCACCTGGTGGTTCTTTTTCGCCTCTAGAAGACGCTTCCACAGATCGGCGTTTTTCACCGGTTCCTTCTTCGCGTTCTTCCACCCGCGCTTGAGCCATCCGTCCACCCAGTGCTGGTTGAACGCGTCCACAACGTACTTCGAATCCGAGTACAAATCGATCGTGCAAGGACGACGAAGGCTCTCAAGCGCCACGATGACGCCCAGAAGCTCCATGCGGTTATTGGTAGTGCGGCGAAACCCCTCCGTCAGTTCTTTCACATGAAGGTTTCCCGCAGGATCCACATAGTGCATGACGGCACCGTATCCGCCAGGCCCAGGATTGCCGCGCGCGGCGCCGTCGGTGTAGATCGTCACGCGCATAAACTAGCGGCCTCCCTCTTCATCCCGGGAAGGCTGCGGCTGAGAGGTCTCCACGGACACATACGCCGGCCCGGGCTGCTGCGCCGACGGCGCAGGCTGCTGGGACGCGTCGCGACAAGAGGTCTCTTGCCAGGAACCAGGCTGCTGGGCCTTGCTCTCTGCGGCTGCATCAGGCTGAGAAGCCCAGCCGTCGGAGGACAGGGGCGCAAGCGGAGTTCCGCACGTAGAGCAGAAGCGCGCATTGCGGGCAAGCGTGCTTCCGCACACGGGGCACGAATAGGAGACGGCTTCAGCCTTGAGGGCTTCGTTCTCCCGGGCGATACGGTCGACCTCCTCCTTGATGCGGGCTATCTCGGCATCGCACGCTGCCATGTCGGCGAGAATCCGCTCGCGGCCGGCCGCCAGCGAGGGATTTGCCGCCACCGTTTCATACAGGCTCTCCCCCAATTCGGCCGCAAGGTCGCGCCTTTTACGCTGCTCATCGCCCAACCTGAACTTCAGATTCGTGGCATTTGCGAAACGTCCTGCGGCATCGGCCCCTTTGCCGAGCATGGTGCTTACGTCATCCCAGATTCCCATGGCTATTCCTTCCTGCCTGCGTTCCAGGCGCGTTCATCGACCCTCAAAGCCTCGTATGCGCGGTAGGCCGCGCTGCGAGGGGATATTTTCACTGAGCTTTCCATCCCGTCTTCAAAGCGACGCTCGAAACGCACCGGCTCCTCCATAAGCGCCGCAGCAGCGGAACAGCCGACGGCGAAGCCTGCGGCGTTCGCAAGCAGATACGCCGCCTCGAGGCCGACGGTGAAATCGTGCCCGCCCACGGCAAGAACCAGCGCTCCGAGCGCAGTAGCCGCCACGATGCCGGCCACGAGCAAGACGATGTAGTTCGCAAAGCTTTGCGTGGGTTTCGCAAGGCGCAGCAGGCACTCCCCCGCGACAAGCAGAACACCCGCGCCCGAGGATAGGAAATCGACCGCCACGACGCCGAAAAGCACGCCCGCGTGCTCCAGAGCCAAAGCGCCCAACGACATGACGACCACCAACGGAAGCGTGATAACGGGCAGCACGCTGCGCAGGCGCGCGGAAAAAGGCCTGCGCACGGGAGGGTGCTCGCAATACACCTGCTCGAGCTTTCCGTGAGGATGGCGCAGCGAA
>USEQ01000197.1 GCA_900553655.1 uncultured Slackia sp.
GCGGCCGCCCCGAAGAGCGGCCGCGAAAAGCTTGGTGGAGGCGCGGAGAATCGAACTCCGGTCCATACTAAATTGTCCACAAGGCGCTACAGGCTTAGTCAGCGATCGGGCTTCGGAGCGGATCGGTTCGCAGACCAACGTGGCCGCTCCTAGTCGGTTCAGTCTTTCCCGCGGCCATACCGACTACGTGCCGCGGGGCATTCCCCTCAAATGACACCTTGCCCGGTTCGGGGAAACACCGGGGTCGGTGATCACCAGAACTGCTGTTAGGCAGCCATGGCGGCCGGCATGTAGTAGCCGGTCTTAGAAGTGTTTTTGCCAATTAACTTGACGGTACCCCTGTTTAACGTGGCGAGGAGACCACGACCTGCTCCTCAGTTCAAACGTACCATGTCGAAACCAGTCGCCCCCGAATGTACGATGCGCCATGCACGAGGCAGGTTCATCGAAGCGGTGACTGCTCCACCTGGCTTGATTATCAAGCTTCACGACATAGGATAATGCTGAATTCTTTATTCTACGTATCTTGAGTGCATTGTCAAGCATCATGCCTCTTGGTGAGGACTTCTTTCAGTTTCTTTCCCAGAAGCACGGCGAATGGGGTATGCTTGCTCTTACGCAAAAAATCAACGAAGCGCCCTCTATAGATATATGGCGCTTGTTTGTTTGATGGGGAGAAAAACGATGGCTTATTCGCACGACAACGCTCCCATCGGCATCTTCGATTCCGGCTTCGGCGGGCTTACGGTAGCTCGAGAGATAGCCGAGGAGCTGCCGAATGAATCGATTGTCTATTTCGGCGATACGGCACGATGCCCGTATGGTCCGCGTTCGCAAGAAGAGGTCGACGGTTTCGTCCAGCAGATTTGCCACTGGCTGCTTGACCGAGGCGTCAAACTGCTCGTTATTGCATGCAATACGGCGACGGCCGCCGGACTCGAGCATGCGCAGAAGAATTTCGCGGTGCCCGTGATCGGTGCGGTGGAGCCGGGCGCTCGTGCGGCAGCGCGTGCTACGAAGAATCGTCGCGTCGGCGTCATTGCAACGAAGGGGACCGTGGAAAGCGAATGCTACCCGCGTGCCATCCGTCATATTGACGCCGGCATCACGGTGTTTTCCACGGCGACGCCAAAGTTCGTGGATATCGTCGAACAGGGCATCCGCATGAGCAAAGGCCCAATCGAAGATTTGACGAGCAGGGCCTCGAAGGTCTATATCCGTCCCGCGTTTCAAGAGATTGCGCAGGATTACCTCGAGCCGCTTCGGCGCTGCGATATCGACACGCTCGTGCTCGGCTGCACGCATTACCCTATGCTCAAAGCGTTGATCGGAGGCGTGGTGGGCCATGGCGTTTTGCTGGTTTCGTCCGCCGAAGAGATGGCGAAGGACGTGCGTGAAACGCTGACGTTGCGCGGTCAGCTCGCATCGCCTGACAACGTTGCAACGCGCGAGTTCTTCACGTCCTCCGACGAGGTGGAGGAATTTCAATCTTTTGGGTCTCGTGTGTTCAATCGTGAAATATGCAGGCCTACCCATATCGACCTTTCGTGTCTTGAAAAGTACGATAGCGCGCTATGCGAATCGAGGCTGCAAGACGCATCGGATATCCAATAGGAGGAGCTATGTTCGGCACTCGAACCGACAATCGAAAAGATCGCGCCCTGCGCGAAGTCTCGCTTGAGCGTAATGTCATGAAAAACGCGGCAGGGAGCTGCCTGGTGAAATTCGGAGACACGCACGTGCTGTGTTCCGCCACCATTGAAGAGCGCGTCGGCGGATGGCGCAAGGGAAGCGGTATGGGTTGGCTGACGGCCGAATACGCCATGCTTCCCGCGTCTACGACGAAGAGGACCCCGCGTGAGACGAAGGGCCGCAAGGGCCGCAGCCAGGAAATCGAGCGCCTGATAGGCCGTTCGCTGCGCAATGTCTGCGATATGGCAAACATGGGCGGCGAGGTCACCATGACAATTGATTGTGACGTGCTGCAGGCCGACGGCGGTACGCGTACCGCGGCCATCACGGGCGCGTGGGTTGCGGCTTATGACGCCTTCGAGATGTGGCGTACGTCCGGCAAGGTCAAGACGAACCCTCTCTACGGGCAGGTTGCAGCGGTAAGCGTGGGCTTGGTGGGCGGCCGTATGCTGCTCGACCTCGACTACCGCGAAGACTCTCAGGCCGAGATCGACATGAACGTGGTCATGAACGCCAAGGGTGAATTCGTGGAGGTCCAGGGAACGGGCGAGCAGGTGAGTTTCTCTCGCGCACGTTTGAACGAAATGCTCGATATGGCCGAAGAGGGCATAGGCGAGTTGCTGCGCCTTCAGCGCGAGGTTGTCGGCAAAGAATAGGTTGCAGCATGCGGCCTGCGGCGTTTGCTGCAGGCTTTTTTATAAAGACGAGAGGAGTCGTCATGAAAAAAGTGGTGATTGCCACCAACAACGCCCATAAGGTTGAGGAGATTCGTTCTGCGCTTGATTTCGAGGGCTGGGAGTTTCTGACGCTCGCAGAATGCGAGCCATATCCCGAGCCGGAAGAGAACGCGGACACGTTTGAAGGCAACGCACGCATCAAGGCGCTTGCCGCGCATGAGCATACGGGTTTTGCCGCCTTGGCCGATGATTCCGGCTTGGTGGTAGATGCTCTTGAGGGCGCCCCCGGCGTGCTCTCTGCGCGCTATGCGGGGGAACACGGCAACGACGATGCGAACAACGAAAAGGTTCTTCGCGAGCTCGAGGGTGTAGCGGATGACGAGCGCACCGCTCGTTTCGTTTGCTCGCTCGTGTTTATCGACGAAGATGGAACCGAAACGGTGGCTTCGGGCACGATCGAAGGGCGCATCGCCCGCGGCTTATCGGGTGAGGGCGGCTTTGGGTATGATCCTATGTTTCTTCCCGATGAATTCAAGGGAGAAAAAAGCCTCGCCGAAGTGACGCAGGAGGAGAAAAACGCCATCAGCCATAGAGGCAACGCGCTGCGTACTTTGAAGGAAGAACTGTCCTAACGAAGAGTGTACGCTGTATAGCTCGAAAAGGATGTTTTCGTTGCGGGGTACGCATTCAGCGCAGAACGAGTAAATCACTCTGTGCTTATACATCGCTGGTTTGCTTGCGGCGAAAGCTGCTGCCACATTACAAAAAGGGGCTCGCGATGCGGGTCTCTTTTCATCTGCGAAAACATATATCTATACAATGTATATATCTTCGTAGATGGAGTAAAGCATGCCCGCTTTCGATTGAGTTCCAATATTATCGGAATGTCTCTGTTATATCTGCGCATCATTTTCTGTGGAATC
>USEQ01000198.1 GCA_900553655.1 uncultured Slackia sp.
CGACGTGGTGGACAACGTCGAGGCGTTGTGCCCGGGCCTTGAAGTCAAGATGCTTGTCAACGGCGCCGGTGGCGGGCTTTCTCCCCACGACGAAAAGGGCGATTTTGTCGTTTCCGGCTCCGAGGCCACCTGCGGTATGGACTTGGGCCCCGCGCTCAGCGGCCCTGAGGGCATCTGCGCGGTTCCCGTCAAGCGAGATGGCTGGCTCGACTTCAACACCGGCGTGCGCAATGCCTCGGCCGATTTCGAGCGCCGTGAAACGTCTCCCGACGAGCCCATGCTTATGTACTTTTCCTCCGGCACCACGGGCAATCCCAAGCTGGTCATGCACAACAGCGGCTACGCCTTGGCTCATGTCCTCACCGCAAAGCCCTGGCACAACGTGCAAAGCGACGGGGGCATTCACTTCACCATCGCGGATACCGGATGGGGCAAAGCCGTCTGGGGCAAGTACTACGGACAGTGGATCATGGAGGCATGCGTGTTCACGTATGACTTCGACCGCTTCGCTGCCAGCGAGATCTTGAGCCTTATCGGCAAGTACAAGATCACCACGCTTTGCTGCCCGCCCACCATGTATCGCATGATCATGCTCGAAGATGTCGATTCTTACGACCTTTCCTCACTCGTGCATTCCACCACGGCGGGCGAGGCGCTCAATCCCGACTTGTTCGATTTCTGGAAAGAGCACACGGGCTTGACCATCTATGAGGGATTCGGTCAGACCGAAACCCCGTTGACCATCGCGAACCTCGTGAACTCCAAGCCCCGTTCGGGCTCTATGGGAAAGCCTGTTCCGATGTACGAGGTCGCCGTTCTCGACGAGGACGACGAGCCGTGCGAAGCGGGCCAGACGGGAGAGATCTGCATCAAAATCGACCCTGTCGTTCCTCCGGGAATCATGATAGGCTACTACAACAACCCGGAAAAGACCGCGGCGGCTATGCGTGACGGCTGGTACCATACGGGCGATACCGCGTGGTGCGACGAAGACGGCTATTTCTGGTATGTCGGCCGCAACGACGATGTCATCAAGTCGAACGGGTATCGCATCGGGCCTTTTGAAATCGAGAGCGTCTTGCTCGACCACGAAGCGGTGCGCGAATGCGCGGTGACTGGCGTGCCTGACCCCTTGCGTGGCCATGCGGTCAAGGCGACGGTCGTGCTTGCCGAGCCGTTCAAGCCTTCCGACGATTTGACCAAGGAGCTGCAGACGTGGGTGAAAAACCAGACGGCTCCTTACAAGTACCCCCGCGTCATCGAGTATGTTGATAAACTGCCTCGCACGGTAAACGGCAAGATTCGCCGCGGCATCATCCGCGCAGAAGACGAGGCGGCGGCGAAAGTCGTCAAAGAGCCGCTGGAGCCCAAGAGCGTCGACGGGCTTGTGTAACGCTTCTTTGCGTTCATTTCGACTTTGTTAATTTTGAGAAGCGAAAAGATGCAAGCACTTTAGTTGGCTAAAGTATTCAATCAACGCCTTTGAAAGCTGCCGCGCGAGGAAATCGGCGGCGGCTTTTCCAAGGCGAACGGTCGGCGGCAAGCCGGCCTTGCTTTATATGCAGGACAACGAGGACGGAGGATTCCATGTCTGACACCAACAAGCTTGGTCGCAAGATCGCCACGCTTCGAGAAGCCCACCACCTTTCTCAGCAAGACCTTGCCGACCGTTGCAGCTGCGACGTCGAAACCATCATCGGTCTTGAAGACGGGGAGCTTCCTGCCTCGCTTGCTCCGCTCATCAAAACTACGCGTGCGCTGGGGGTGCGCCTCGGCACTCTCATGGACGATGACGAGCAGCTCGGCCCTGCGTACATCGATTCGAAGCAGATGGAAGAGGTGGCTCGCCTCAAGAGTCTGCAGACTGCGAGCGACGCTGGCGACCTGAGCTATTTCTCCTTGGCGGCCGGGCGTCCTTCCCGCCATATGGACCCCTTCATTATCACGGTCGACCCCTCGGGCGCGACCGACCATGTGCTCACTGCCCATGAGGGCGAGGAGTGGCTCTACGGCATGGAGGGCTGCATCGAAATCGAGTACGGCAAAGACGTCTACGTCCTGCATCCCGGCGAGAGCATCTACTACGATTCCATCGTTCCGCATCAGGTGCGCGCCTACGACAACCAGAAAGCCAAGTTCCTGGCTGTTGTCTACACGCCGGTTTAAGGAGTTTCAAGAATGACAGAAGAGCATAACGAAAACGCATCGGAGCCTGCGCGCGTCCCCATGCCGGGGGATATCGATTACCCTTTGCACACCGAAAAGACCATCGGACGCTATTTTCGCGACCAGGTGGCTATAGATCCCGACCATGAATTCGTGGTTTACCCCGACCGCGATCTTCGGTGGACGTATAAAGACTTCGATGAGCGCACCGACAATCTCGCCCGTGGTCTGCTGGCTATCGGCCTGAAGCCGGGAGATCATCTTGGCGTATGGGCGCGCAATATTCCCGACTGGCTGACGTTCATGTATGCCACGGCGAAAATCGGCGTCGTCATGGTCACCGTCAATCCGGTGTATAAGGGTCATGAGGTCGCCTACGTCCTCAAGCAATCCGATATGAAAGCCCTGTGCATCATCGACGCCTACCGCGATGTCGACTACATCAAAATCATCCGCGAGCTGGTGCCCGAGTCTCTCACGCAGGAGCGCGGCTATCTGGAGTCGGAGGAGTTCCCGTGCCTGAAGCACCTTATCTACATGGGGCCTGAGAAGCATCGCGGATTCTACAGCGTTCCAGAACTCGTGCTGCTGGGCCAGCATGTGCCCGAAGAGGAACTCGAGAAGGCCGAGGCGCAGTTCGACAACAACGATGTCGTCATGATGCAGTATACGAGCGGCACCACGGGTTATCCGAAGGGCGTCATGCTCACGCATCGCAACATCATCAACAACGGCTTCTATATTGGCGAGGGACAAAAGCTGGGGTCGGACGACCGCATCACGCTGCCCGTGCCGTTCTTCCACTGCTTCGGCTGCGTTCTGGGCGTCATGGCAAGCCTTACGCATCGCTCCACCATGATCATCATCGAGGATTTCAATGCGAGCCTGGTGTTGCAGGCCGTTCACAAAGAGAGGGCAACGGCCCTTTATGGCGTGCCTACCATGTTCATCGCGGAATTGAATTCTCCCGAGTTCGATCAGTACGACCTCTCCAGCCTTCGCACGGGTATCATGGCGGGTAGCCCTTGTCCTCCCGAGACCATGCGCGAAGTCATGGACCGCATGTATATGAAGGAAATCACCATCTGCTACGGCCTGACGGAAACGAGTCC
>USEQ01000199.1 GCA_900553655.1 uncultured Slackia sp.
CGTCAAGGTCAACATCTTCGTGAAGGATATGGCGGACATGGATGCTGTCAACGAGGTTTATGCCCAGTTCTTCCCTGAGGGAACCCCTGCCCGTCGTGTCGTCGGCGTTGCTAACCTTCCCATGGGTGCGGCTATTCAGATCGACGCCATCTTCGGCAACTTCGAAGGCACCCCGCCGATCGCATAGGTCTATGCCGCCTGTGCAGCAGCGCGTCGCGTCGTGCGGCCTTTCGTGGGCGGTTCGCCTGAATGCAAACGTGTGCGACGTAACGTGTTTTGGGTGTGAATAAAGCTTCAAAAGGAGGTGGGTTTATCCCGCCTCCTTTTTGTTGTCTGCCGGCTTACTCCCCGGCGTTTTTCGTGATAGTGGCGTTCTTTCTTTTGATATCACGATTCGTTCATGGCTCCCGCGCCTCTCGGGCGCTTCTGGGAGGTTTCCGTATTGCATCGAAGGAGATGAATATGAAGATGAAGACTGCGGCTCGTACCGTTTCGTCGTTCATGGTTGCCTTGCTTGCGAGCATGCTGTGCGCCTTCGGGCTGTTTGCCATGGCGGGCTGCTCTGCCGAAGAAGCGGCCGATACGGCTGTTCAGGAAGTCCTAGGCGGTTCGGAGGGATCTTCGGATGCGGGCGATAACGAATCTCAGGACAACGAAGACGACGGCAAGAGCGACAACGACAATGCCGACGATACCAATGACGACAACGAAGACGATGGCAATGACGGAGACGATGGCTGATCGGATAGCGACGACTAGCCATCGAACGGAAAAGCCGTCCTGTCGATTCTGCCTGGATATCGGCGCAGTTCGCAGGGTGGCATTTGCATCAATATGGAAAATACCAGTTCAAGATACTTCTATACACCGTACAGTCTATTCATTGTAAGGGTGTGATGTGAGGTGCCAGCCGTTGCAATGGGGGCAGTGGTAACATTGCAGCCCCGTTGTGCCGTGGTCTGCGCATGAGGCAATGGCATCAAGCGCTTCGTAGCGCGTGACATAGCGATTCTTCGATTCGCATGCTTTCTTGCGCAAGGCTGCTTCTTTTTCCTGCGAGCGCTTGGCATTGCGTTGCTCCTCGCGGGCGAAGATGTCGTCCATGCCGCCGCCGAGGCTTGCTTTGAATTCGGCGGTTTCTTTCGCCCAGGCGGAGCGTTTTCTGCTTCCCATGATAGTGTTCGCTTTCTGTGACGTGGTTTCCAATATCGGCTGCAGCGTTTGCAAGGCGTTCGGGGCTTGATCGCGACGCCGTTAGCCATTTCGCCCGCCGTGCTTCGCATGCTAGCTCGATCGCGGGGGAGGCACGATGCAATCGTAGCGGACGGCTTTTCCGGCAAGGGAATAGCTCGGTTTTCTATTGGCGAGGTACGGCCCCTTCGGTGGCCTTTTAATCACTGTCTTGCGCGGATGCACGCTCAATGCCGCATCGAGCATTTCCTCCTGGTTGCTGCACGGGCGCTCAAGATGGTGCAGAAGTTGGAATTTCTTCTTTACGGCTGCGCTTTTGGTCCGCGCGGGAAACATGGGGTCGAGATAGACTACGTCGGGCAGCTGGTCGGCATTGTCGCTTTTGGCCAACTGGGCAAGAGCTTCCACGCTGTCGCCCTCGTGAAAATGCATGCGATTTACGATTTTCGCAAGCTCGGGATGCTCTTGTGCGCGCAGCAAGGCGTCTTGCAGAAGCGCTGCGATGACGGAGTCGCTTTCGTAAAGATCAACCTCGAAGCCCGCTGCCGCAAGGAGAAAGGAGTCTTCCCCAAGGCCTGCAGTTGCATCGAAGGCTTTCGGGTTTGAGACGCCTTTAATTTTTGCCGCCCGAACCAGAAGTTCGTTTTGCAGTTTTCCAGGACGCAGGCGGGGAAGCATTGTGGAGAAGTCGGCATGCAACGTCATGCCGTCTCCGACAAGCGAGAGGCCATCTTCGCCAACATGCAGCGCAAGTGGCGTTTGGGACGCTTCGTGTTTGCTGCATGCGGTCTGTGTGCCAAGATGTTCGGCTAGATGCAAAGCTCGGGTGCGGTCTTGCTCTCGCTCTGCGAAAACGGTCACGTTCATAACGGGCTCCTAACGGTTTAGGCCTCCCATTATAAGGACAATGCTCTCGGGCTGCTCGCTAGACGCAAGCGTCCTGTAACGGGCGCTTGCGCGTATCCCTATGATTGGCTGGCGTGCTTTTCCATGTCTTGCGGCGATTTGATGACGAACGCGAGCACAAGTGCTGCGGCCGCTACGGCTAAAAATGCCCAGAATGCCGGACCGTATGATCCCGTGGAGGTTTGGAGCGTGGCGAGCACGAGCGGCCCTGCCGATGCCGAGGCGATCATCTGCAGCGTGGCGACGGCGTAGTTGATGCCGAAGAACTTCGGTCCGAAGAAGCTGCTGCTGACAACGGCCATGGTGGCCATGTTTCCGCCGTACACCAGCCCGAGCAGCATGAAACCGGCCACAATGAGCGGGAAGCTGCTCAGCATAATGGCCACGCCGCATAAAAGCATGGATAGCGCAAAGCCGACGGACACCCATAAAAACGAGATGCGATAGCCGAATTTATCCCATACGAGACCGCACATCAGTCGTCCGAAACCGTTGCACAAAGAGATGCCTCCCATGGCGGCCGTTGCCATCATGGCGCTTGCGGCGGCGTCCATTCCTGTTGCGGAAAGCACTTCTTCGGCAGCGGGTACCGCCTGGCTGATAAGGCCAGGACCACCGCTGCTCACGAGAATCAGCCAGAGAAACGCCAACCGGAACGAAGGCGTTTGACCATCTCCAGAGCGGAGTAGTCGCGCTTTTGATTGCCGGATTCGTCGGCTGCTTTCGCAACATGCATGCTTGCGACGAATTCCACAGGAGGCAGTTTCACAATGAAGGCCACGGCGAGCATGACGACGCCGAAAACAACGCCTAGGATCAAAAACGTGGTTTGCCAGGAAAATTGGCCGAGAAGAACCGTGACAAGAGGGCTTAAGAGCATGGCGCCCATGCCGAATCCCATGAGCATGCCGCCTGATGCGATACCCTGTTTGTCCGGATACCATTTGACGGCGACGCTCATGACGCAGTCGGTTCCAACGCCTACGCCGAAGCCGACGATGATGCCGTAGGTGATGTAGGTCCACAGAAGCGAAGTGGTCTGCGCGGCGGCGATGAACCCGCCGGCTATGATGACCGCCGTGGCCACCATGATGATGCGAGGGCTGAAGCGTTGCTCGAGATGCCCGCAACAACCATGCCTACGCTGAACGAAATCATGGACAGC
>USEQ01000200.1 GCA_900553655.1 uncultured Slackia sp.
GACTTCGCGCGCGCGATCGACGAAGGCCTCGTTCGCTATATCAACGAGGAAGTGCTCGATGCATTCCTCGATGCTGTTTATGAGCAGAGCTTGGAGGCGCCAGATGAGCAGGGCGAACTGCGCTTGGTCTACACGCCGCTCAATGGTACCGGTCTTGAATGCGTGAACCGCATCCTCGAGCGCATCGGCGTGCGCGGCCTCGACGACGGCGCGATCGCGCACGATGTTGACGAGCTTGAGCGAAGAGGCCCCGTGCTGTCTATTCCCGAGGATATCGCCCTCACGACGAAACGACAGGTCGAATTCCGCAAGCTCGAAACCGTCTTCGGTGCGCTCCATCGCCGAAAGGCGTTTCATGGCCTCGGCGTCGGAAGACGATGCCACCAGAAATGCCCGGCCGGGCTTCTTGCCGCGGCCAATACGCCCTCTGAGCTGATGGAGCTGCGCAAGGCCGAAGCGGTCGGCGTCCTCGACGATCATAACCGTGGCGTTTGCGACGTCCACGCCTACTTCGATGACGGTGGTGCTGACCAGCACGTCGATATCCCCCGCCCTGAACCGCTCCATGACCTCGCGCTTTTCCGCAGGCTTCATCCTTCCGTGCAGAAGACCCACGGTGTATTCGGAAAACGTCTTGGCCTGCAAAAACGCAGCCTCCGCCTCAGCTGCTTTCGGGTTGTCGTCGAGCATGTCGTAGTCGGAGTCGATGTAGGGCTCGGGCTCCTGCTCTTCGAAGGAGTCGGGATGCCCCCCGCGAGAACGAGAAGGCCTCACGGCCTCCTGCGGACGCTTCTTGCCAACCAGCGGGCAAACCACGTACGCCTGCTCTCCCCGCCTGCATGCCTCAAGAGCCGCATCGTAGGCGACGCCTCGCTGCCTGAATCCCACGACGCTTGTCGTGCGGCCGGCGGCGCTTCCTGGCTTTTGGCGCACATAGGAAAGCGTCGTGGCCCCGTAAAGCGCCAAGGCGAGAGAGCGAGGAATGGGCGTCGCTGTAAGCGAGAGATAGTCGGGATTGAGCCCTTTCGCGCGAAGCAGGTCTCGCTGTCCGACGCCGAAACGCTGCTCCTCGTCGATGACGACCAGCGTGCAGGACTTGCAGACGACGTCGCTTTCAAGCAAAGCATGCGTTCCGAACAAGACGCACAAATAGCCCGAAGCAAGGAGCGCAAGAAGCCTCTGGCGCTCTTCACGCGGAGTGGAAGCGCATAACAGTCCCCAGGAAACGCCCGACTGATCGAGCAGCGGCCCCAAAGACGAAGCGTACTGCTGAGCGAGCACCTCGGTCGGCCCCATCATCAAAGCCTGGGTCCCCGAGTCAGCGACGATGGCGAGCGCGAACGCGGCGACAATGGTCTTTCCCGTGCCGACATCGCCCAAAACCATGCGGTCCATAGGGCACGGGGCCGCCATATCGCAGCCGATATCCTCTATCGCGCACAGCTGATCGTCCGTAGGCTCGAACGGAAGGGCGGCGAAAAGGCGGTCGAAGCACGGGCCTTCTGGCATATGAACGCAGGGCGGCTTGCCCGATACGCGCTCTCTCTGCTCACGCATCAGGTACAGTTCGAGCATTAGGACCTCTTCATAGACCAGCCTTCTTCGGGCCTGGCGAAGCTCTCCGTTCGACCGGGGAAAGTGAATGGCCCTTGTTGCACTCGTTCGCGACATGAGCCTGTAGCGGCTGCGAAGTCTCAGAGGCAGAGGATCGTATTCGCCGGCGGTCGCCGAAAGGGCGTTCAGAACCAAACGACGAATCTGGCCCGCAGGAAGCTTCTCGGAAGCAGCGTGCACGGGAACAATACGTCCGAAATCGACCGAATCGCCCTCGTCGAGGCGGTCCAAGAACGGCATAGTCATGCGTTTGAAGCCGTAATTGAACTCCACGACGCCCGCGACGCTCACGCGCGTGCCAGGAGCAAGGGTCTTCGCAAGCCATGCCTGGCGAAAGAACGTCGCGATAAGCGTGGAGGTTCCGTCCACCAGGGTAACTTCGACGAGGTCGAACTTCGGCTTAGGATGCTTGAGCTTGACCTCGTGGACCTGAGCGACAATCGTGGCAGGCTTGCCGATCACGGCATCGGCGATCGTGGCAAGGGCGGACATGTCTATGTAGCGACGAGGATAATGGCGAAGCATGTCTCGCACGCTTTGTATGCCCATATGAGATAAAGCCGCCGCTCGGGCGGAACTAACCCCTGCAATGGAGCTTGCAGGGGATTCCAGCCTTAAAGCGGCGGCAAGTCTATCGATCATAGCGCGAAAGACAGCGTCTTATTCGAGCTAGAACACGACCGGATACAGGGCCTGCTCGCCGCGATGGGGGTCGATCTCGATGTCTTCGTAAGCCTCTTCAATTCGGGCGACAAGAGCGTCGAGCTCTTCATCGGACATCTGCTCGCCCGCCAGGATGGTCATGGTGTCCGCATCATCGGCGTCCATGGCCTCGAGCAGGGACATCACGACGGAGGCGACGTCGGAACCGACGCTTTCGATGGAACCGTCGGCGATGCCGATGATATCTCCGTCTTTGATCGGGTTGCCATGGGCGTCTTTCGCGTCCTTAATCGCCTGAGTGACCTCGCCGGTCTTCACGTCAGCGAACGCCTCCGTCATGGATTCGACGTTGGACTCGAGATCGGCTTCGGGGTCGAATCCGAAAAGCGCCGAAAACGCCTGAGGAACGCTCTTGGTGGCCACGACGGCGCAAGGCTTCTCCGAAACGTCTACGCATGCCTGAGACGCCATGATGATGTTCTTGTTGTTGGGAAGAATCAAAACCGCGTCTGCGTTGACCTTGTTGACAGCCGAGAGAATGTCCGCCGTGGACGGATTCATGGTCTGCCCGCCCGAAACAACCACGTCGACGCCGAGAGACTCGAGGATCTTGGCGTTGCCGGAACCGGGGGCAACAGCCACGATGCCGAGGGGCTTGCGCGCCTCCTCCTTCTCATGCTCGAGCTTTTCGCTACGCTCTTCGCTCTGGAGCTGCATGTTGTGGATATGAACCTCGGAAATCTGGGAATCATGGGTCAAAAACCATGCCAGAACCTGGTCGGGGCGATTGGAGTGCACATGCACCTTGAAGTTCGGATGCATGCCGACCATAAGGTCGCAATCGCCCATGGTGGGAAGGAATTCTTTCGCTGCGTCAACATCGACCGAATCGGAATGAACGAGGAACTCGGTGCAATAACGGTAGGCAGAGCCCTCCCAGTCGTTGATC
>USEQ01000201.1 GCA_900553655.1 uncultured Slackia sp.
CCTGCGCCCGAAATCTGGCTTGAGCTCTTCCGCGAGGCGCAGGAAAACAACGAAGACGTGCTCGTGCTCGCCATGACCTCGCAGATATCAGGCACGTACGAATCCGCCTGCATGGCGGCGCGCCTGTCCGGATACGACGACCACATCGCCGTCGTCGATACCCGCCAGGCAATCGTCTGCCAATATATCGTGGTGCGCTATGCCGCCGCACAACGCGACGCCGGCAAGTCCCTCAGCGAAATCGTCGACTTGATGAACGCGTTCACCAAGCGAGTTCACGTTCACGGGATTATGGGAACGCTCACCTACCTGCGCAAAGGCGGCCGCATTCCCGCATCGGTCGCCACGATCGGCAACCTGCTCAAAATCAAGCCGACCATCGGCATCGACAACGGCAAGCTGGTCAGCCCCGCCAAGACGAAAGGAACCGCGGCGGCGAAAAGAATCATTTGGAAAGAACTCGAGGCAGCCGACCTCGACCCCGCATGGCCCGTCTACTTCCCGTATACGAGCGATAGAGAAGCGGTCGAAAAGCTGCGCGACGAAACGGTCGAAAAATTTGGACTTGATATCGAAAATACAAGATTTCGTCAGGTCAGCGGCACCATCGGAGCGCATCTCGGACCAGGCGCATTCGGATTCGCTTATGTAGAGAAGGAATAAGCTCAGGTATTCGAGGCAAAAACGAAACGATGCACGGCTTGCCGCAAGCCCGCTTTCAAAGCGAAGCCTGCACAGTGAAAAGCGGCTCTGCCGCCTTCGAAAAGCGACCGTGCCTCAAAAGCAATCGAGCCGCCCTTTCGAGCGGCTCGATTCATGCTATTCTTGAATGCTCTTGTAGAACTTCGCATCGGCGAACACGTCTTCGACGCTCTTGCCATCGAGCCATGCCAGACCAAGCAGCTCGTTAAGCGTGGAAACCAATTCGGAGCAATCGACGAAATGACCTTTGTCGTTCAGCTCCGAGCAATCCTGCGCACGCCAGTAGCCGTCGGTATGGGTGAGATAATACGTCTTGTCACCCAGCTCCATGAATACGCGCGTGTTTGCGCGAAGGTAATTTGCGAATTCGTCAAACGAACCTACCTCAAGTACCTCTTCGGCCTGAACTCCCATAGCGGCCCTCCTTCCGGCTCGACAGTAAGGCGTCCCCTGCGCCATTTTCAGCATAGTTGCATAGTACTATAACGGGAGGCGCCATGCCGATTGCAGCCGTCTGGCAAACACCCCACGTATCCGAGCGAATCCATGCCCAAAGCCACAACGACCCCTGAAACAACCCGCAAACCGCACGCGAGAACTACCCCAGCACTTCGGCGCAGATGCGTGCGCCTTCAGAGGCATCCTTCGCATAGTAATCAGCCCCTACCATCTTCGCATACTCGGGCGTAAGCACCGCGCCGCCCACAAAAACCTTGGTATCGGGCGCCTGTTCGCGCAGCAACGCGATGGTCTCTTCCATCCCTCGAACAGTCGTGGTCATAAGGGCAGAAAGCCCGACAAGCTTAATGCCGTGCCTCTTCACACAATCAACCACCGCCTGAGGATCGACGTCGCGTCCCAGGTCGAAAACCGTGTACCCGTAGTTTTCCAGCAGCATCTTCACGATATTCTTGCCTATGTCGTGAATGTCGCCTTTGACCGTAGCGACGGCGACCTTGCCCTTGTCGGCCACGCTTGCAGACGACGCAAGCTCTTTAATGACGTCAAAACCGGCTTTTGCGGCCTCTGCCGAAGACATGAGCTGCGGCAAGAAAAACGTGCCTTTTTCGAAACGGTCCCCCACCTCGTCGAGCGCGGGAATAAGGTGATCGTTGATGACGGCCATGGGCTCCACGCCTTCTTTTTCAAGCATGGAACGCACGATATCCGCCGCTTGGGCACGACGGCCCGTAATCACGCAGTGGCGCAACGTGCCCGCTTCGCCATCGGATGCTTCGGACGAAACCGCAGCCTGAGCAGCGCCGCCTTGCTGAGGCTGACCCGGCGCAAGAGCGCTGGCAGACGCCATGGTGCAATTCGCGTATTCTTCAATGTAGCGCGCGGCGGAAACGTCCTGTCCGCACAACACGCGCCAGCTGTCCACGATTTCGCGATAACGGTCGGAAAGCGGCTTGAGAATGGGAAGGTCGAGCCCTGCGGAAAACGCCGCCGCCAAAAACGTGGCGTTCACCACTTCGCGCAACGGCAAACCGAAGCTCACGTTGGACACACCGAGCACCGTACGCACGCCCAAACGCTCTTTCACCATGGTGATGGCACGCAGAATCTCAACCACTTCGCTCTGATTGGTGGACGCTGCCATAACCAGACAGTCGATGAAGACGTCCTGACGCGGAATGCCCGCTGCCTCGGCCGCACGCACAATGCGCTCCGCAATGGCAAATCGCTCCTCGGCCGTAGGAGGAATGCCCCCTTCGTCAAGCGTCAGACCAACCACCGCGCACCCGTAGTGTTTTGCGATAGGAAGCACCGCTTCGAGGCTTTCCGCCTTGCCGTTCACGGAATTGATGATGGGCTTGCCCGCATACACGCGAACCGCCGCCTCCACCGCTTCCGGGTCGGAGGAATCCACCTGCAGCGGCAGACCGGTCACGCCTTGAATTTTGCCGATCAGGTCCACCAGCACGGCCGCCTCGTCTATTTCCGGCAAACCGGCATTGACATCCAGAATGTCGGCGCCGGCCTCGGTCTGCGCGATGGCCTCATTGATGATGTAGTCGAAATCCCCGGTGCGAAGAGCTTCCTTCAGACGCTTCTTGCCCGTAGGGTTAATGCGCTCGCCGATCGTGGCCACATGACGGCCTTTCAGGACGACCGCCTCCTGAGCGCTGGTCACGCTGCAGACGGGTTCGGCAAAAGACCTGGTGGGTTGTTTGCCGCATACGATATCCGCCAGATTTGCAATATAGGCAGGGTTCGTTCCGCAGCAGCCGCCCACAATGCGCACACCAGCCTCGACCATGCCGGCAACGCTTTTCGCGTACGAATCGGGATCGACGGAGAACACCGTCTTGCCGTCCTCGACGTGAGGAAGGCCAGCATTGGCCTGCACCATCACCGGACATGTGGCTACTTCGAGCATTTCGTCCACCAACGGACGCAAGTCGTCGGGACCGAGCGAGCAGTTCATGCCCAACGCCTGCACGCCGAGCGCCGAAAGCGTAAGCGCCGCGATACGCGGGCTTGTGCCCAGAAACGTGCGGCCGTCCTCC
>USEQ01000202.1 GCA_900553655.1 uncultured Slackia sp.
TTTTCTGAGCCATACGAGCACGGCTGAAGGCAGCATACTCGCAATACGTCGAACAGCAATCAAGATTAGCACTCTTTTGCAGGGAGTGCTAGAGCGCAAGCGCCTCCAAACGGGCTGGTTTGGCAACGAATGGGAAACGTCCGCAAGGTCACAGAAAAGCACAGAGGGGCCCAAGGGCAATTCGACGGCTTTACCTCAAGAACGCAAGCAGCGCCTCGCAGCCGCGAAGCACGTCGTTGTAGGTGGTTTCGAAATCGCCCGTATACCAAGGATCGGCCACGTCGGAGGCGTCATCGGTCGCGACGCCTTCGGAGAATTCGAGAAGCTTGTGCACTTTGCCCGCAGAATCTCCGTCGAGCATGCGTCGCATGTTGCGAATGTTCGCAGAATCCATGCCCACAAACAGGTCATAGGCATCGTAATCAGCGGCGTTAAGCTGCACGGCGGCGCGGGGAGAAAACGACACACCATGCGCCGAAAGCGCCCGCGTGGTGCCGGGATGCGTGTCATTGCCCATCTCTTCACGACTCGTGGCGGAAGACGCAATGACAAAATCAGCCTCTCGACCAGCACGTTTCACCAGGTCCTTCATAACGAATTCAGCCATGGTGGAGCGGCAGATGTTGCCGTGACAGACGAACATAATTCTATGCATAGCGCGTGTCCTTTCGCATTCTTTCTTCGCTTGTCGCTTCGAAGTCATTCTAGCAACAGCACGCGCTGCGAACGATTCGCTCCCGCGTAAATCGACGTCGGTCGGCCGTATGATACCCTTTGAACGCTCGGGGCAAGCAGGCTCCCGAGCCACTGCAGTACCTACCATCAAGCGAAAGACCATCATGACGCACGACTTCGTATCGCTTGCCATCATCGCCCTCGTTGCGGCCGCGGCACCCATCATCGCCAACCTCATTCCGAAAAAGCCCATCCCGGAAACCGTGCTCCTCCTGATAGGCGGTGCGCTTTTGGGCCCGAGTATGGCAAACATAATCTGGACCGACGAAAGCGTCATGCTCCTCTCCGACCTCGGATGCGCCATGCTCTTCCTTCTTGCGGGCTACGAAATAAACCCGCGAACAATCACCGGCCGTGAAGGAAAGAGAGGCCTTGTAACCTGGATAATCACCCTCGCATTGGCATTTGGCGCCGTATATTGTTTCACGGGGGTCTCGGCTCGCGGACTCGACGGCCTGGCGGTCACCATAGCCCTCACCACCACGGCCATCGGAGCGTTGATGCCCATCCTCAAGGAACGAAAACTGCTCGGCACTCGGCTGGGCGATTCCATCCTATCGTACGGCACCTGGGGCGAACTCGGCCCCATCGTTGCTATGGCGCTTCTTCTCTCGACTCGATCGACGTGGGCCACGGCATCCATCCTGGTCGTCTTTATCATCATCGCCGTGCTGACCGCAATCTTCGGGCACGAATCGTCCAAGAAAGAAGGGCCTATCCGGGACATTTTTTTCGCAGGACGCGACACCACGTCTCAAACGTTCGTCCGCATCACCATGCTGCTCCTCATCGCACTTGTCGCACTGTCTTCCCTGTTCAGTCTCGATATCGTTCTGGGAGCATTTGCCGCCGGATTCATCCTGCGCTACATCATCCCTAAGGGAAGCCAGGATTTGGAGAAGAAGCTCAATGCCATCGGGTACGGATTCTTGATCCCTTTGTTCTTCGTCATTTCCGGCGCGAAAATCGACCTGCTTGCCGTGGCGGAAAACCCGCTTTTGCTTGTCGGGTTCATAGCGATGCTCGTGCTCATTCGCGCGGTACCCATCTTTCTGTCCATGCACCACGACCGCGACCCAGAAGTAGCGAACCTGGGAAGTCGGGCGCACGCTTCGGTTGCGCTGTACTGCACCACCGCCCTGCCTCTTATCGTTGCCGTCACCTCTGTAGCCGTGAACGCAGGCGCGATGAGTGATTCGACCGCTTCGATCTTCGTGTCGGCAGGCGCCCTCACCGTTCTTATCATGCCGCTCATCGCCTCGGCGACATACCGCGTTGCTGATGCGCACCCCATCGAGCGCCTGAAGGAAGGACGAACCGGGCACGAATAGCAAAGCAGCTATTTCGCAGGAACGGGATAATGCGGAGCCTCGGCGTAAGCGAGTGCATCGGCGGTATAGATCTCGTCGTTGTTCTCTTGCGGACGCTGGCCAGGCTCGAACGTCTTCTTCACCACACCAGGAACACCCGCAACCAGGGAATAGGGCGGAACGACCATGCCCTCTTTGACCAAGGCGCCCGCGGCAATGATAGAGCCCTCGCCAACAACCGCACCGTTCATAACGATAGCGCCCATGCCGACGATAACGCGGTCGCCGATGGTGGCGCCATGCACGATGGCGCTATGCCCGATGGAAACGCGGTCGCCGATGACGACAGGGCAGTCGTAATCGGCGTGAAGCATCACATGGTCTTGCACGTTGCTCAAGGAACCAACGGTGATTGAAGCCACTTCCGCACGCATAACGGCGTTGAACCAGACGGAGCTGCCCTCTCCCAGGGTCACATCGCCGCTGATGGTGGCGTTTTCGGCAATATAGGCTGCTTTCTCAATATTTGGACGCATTCCTTTAAATTCGATAATCATGAAATCCTCCTACGCCGCACGATACGCTCACAATCGCGGCAGAGCCGCACATTGCATCTGGCCTTGCGGCTTTGGCCAGGCAGAAAAATCATAGCAACCAGCAACGAAAGAATGCCTCCTGGCATAAAGCAGCGGTTAAACGCCATGGTTTGTCCAAAACCAAAATCGCACTCGTCCACTCCCGCATGCGGCACCCCTGCGACACACCGCCCCAAAAGCATACGAAAAAGTACGCAACCCCAAGAAGAACCCCAAAGCGCCGCAACCCCGAAAAGGCGCGCTCCGAAGCGCCGCAGCCTTGAAAGCATTCGATTTACTCTTGCGGCCTTGTCGGATGTTATAGTTTCAAAATTGCTGTAACTTTTTTACAAACACTTGAATGTTTTTTTTCTACTAGATTCTAATATGTTGCTACATACTAATTAATTTCTGCAATGTATTAGTTTTCAGCAGTATTTTTCAATGTTAATAACTTTTTCTACAACACGCACTTTTCCACATTCTTGTTAATAGTTTCTTCCACATACCTTGGAACCAATCGGGTTTTCAACAATACGTAGTGCCACCTCGGGTTTTTCGCCCATATATTTG
>USEQ01000203.1 GCA_900553655.1 uncultured Slackia sp.
TAGAACAGCATGACGGCGGCGCCTTCGGCCATGTGCGGGTCGGTATCGGGGAAGAACACCATCGCAAACGCGCCGATCGTGGCCACGGTCATGAGGAAGCTTTCGTCGAATGCCTCGCCGCGACGGATGTTGCGCCATGCTTTGAGCAAGACGTCGTGCCCGGCGATAAGGTAGGGAACGAGGTAAAGCGCGAAGCTGGCATAGAGGGCTCCCGGCTCGCCGAAGACGGCGGCCAGTATTCCAATTTTGTCGACGGCCATGACGGCGAAGAAGAGCGCGAGGGCGACAAGGATGCGCCTGAGCCACTTCTTTTGTTTCTTGTTCATGGGTTGGTTCTCCAATCGGTGGTGCCGTCGGCATAAAGGGGGCGCGTCTTGCGACGGTGGTGCCGCGGCGGGCGTGGATGTGCTAGCGCACGATCTCGCAATCGGGCTCTATATCGGCGGTAAGCTTTACCACGGATTCGAGCACGTTTTCGAAGGCTTCGTCCGCGGCTTCGAGGGTGAGCTTCTGCGTGAGGAAGTTGACCTTGGCGTCCGTGACGCCGTCGAGCTTCTTGATGGCGTCTTCGAGCTTGCCGGCGCACACGGCGCAGTCGATTTCGTCGAGCTTGAATGATTTACGCATGGTTGTTCCTTTCTTTCGGCCGCGTTGTGCGGCGGTTTGCATGGGGCAGCGATCCGAAGGCCTTATTCGCAGATATGGGAAAGACCCTGGTCGAGAATGGTCAGAACGTGGTCGTCCGCGAGCGAGTAGCAGACGCTGCGGCCGTTTCGGCGGAATTTTACGAGGTGCGCCTGCTTGAGGATGCGCAGCTGGTGCGAGACGGCCGATTGGGATGCGCCTATGGTCTCGGCGATTTCGTTCACGCTGAGCTCATCGGTCATGAGCGCATACAGAATCTTGATGCGGGTGGTGTCGCTGAATACCTTGAATAAGTCGGCGAGGTCGTATAGCAGTTCTTCTTCGGGCATGCTTTCAATGCCATTCGCATGCTCCGAAGATGCGCAGCAGGCGTGCGCCGAAGGAGAGGCGTCCTGCTTCGCGGTGGAATCCTGCGGGAATTCATTGCCTAACATATTAGCTCCATTCATATGAACATATGCTCATACATCTGATATCGCTATTATATGAACATATGCTCATATGTCAACGCATAAAATGCGGAAATGCAGAGGGTGCATTTGCAATCGTGCGGCCCGCTGTTCCTTATTGGGGCCTTGTAGATGAAAAGTTGAGAATTGGGCGGTATCGTGTCGATGTGCGATGTGCGATGTGCGATGTGCGATGTGCGATGCGTGCCCGCGTCTCGCGCCTAGGAAGAGGACGGAAGGTGGATTTCACGGTGGACGCAGAGAAAAAGCCGCTCGTTTTGATCGTCGATGACGAGCGCGACATTGCCGACATGCTCAAGAGCTATTTCGAGATGTCGGGCTATCTTGCCACGGTCGCATTCGACGGCGCGTCGGCGCTCGAGAAGGCGAAGCGTTCGCCCGATGTCATCCTTCTCGACGTCGGCCTTCCCGACATAGACGGCTTCTCGATATGTCGCATGCTGCGCGACGTCCACTCCTGTCCGATCATGTTTTTGACGGCGCGCGTAGAAGACGCCGACGCCATCGACGGCTTTGCCGCCGGCGCGGATGATTACGTGACCAAGCCGTTTTCGCTCGAAGTGCTCGGTGCCCGGGTAAAAGCCCAGCTGGCAAGGGGAGAGCGTGCTAAGAGGGCGAGCGCCGTGCGCATAGACGACGCGCTTTCCATAGACTACGCGGCCATGACGGTGCGCGTTCGCGGCAAGCAGGTGCAGCTGGCGCGCAAGGAGTACGAGATCTGCACGCTGCTGTCCAAGCATGCGGGGCAGGTGTTCGATCGCGACATGATATACGAGCGTGTCTGGGGCGCCGAAGGCGATTCGTCCGTGGTGACAGAGCACGTGCGCCGCCTCCGGCGGGCACTTGCGACGGCCGGTGCCGAAAAGGACTACATCAAGACGGTCTGGGGAGTGGGCTATACATGGCAGAGCTAGAAGAGGCACGGTCGCAGGCCGGCGATCGTCCGTCTAGGAAGAAGCGCGTCTTCGCATTTGTGCGTCATCCCGTACGAAGCGTCCGTGTCTATCTGGACGCGTGCTCGGTGAAAAGCGCCTTTTTCTTCTATTCGCTTATTGGGGCCCTTGCGGCGTTTGCCATTTCTGCGGTCGCGAGCATGGCGCTCGCCTCGCTATCGGAAGACGTGCTCTTCAACGGCAGCGGGGTTTATCCCGGGCTGTATATCTATGACGAGGAGGAGAACGCTCTTGTCAAAGCCGAGGATATGAGCTGGTACGAAGCGACTGAGGGCGAGTTCACGAACTACGCCGATGGCGACGAACCCATTGTCGTCGAAGGGGTGTCCTTGTATATAGAAAGCCGCCTGAGCAAGTCGGAATCGCGTTATGTCATTCCTTTGGATGACATGTCCAAGGGGACCGAAGGGGTTGTGGTTCACGATATGGATGAGCGAATCGCCGACCAAGGGGAAGCGCGCGATACGAGCATCCCTCTCGACGAGCTTCCCGCCTATGATGCGGCGGCCAACGCCCAGCGAGGCAACGTGGTCGCATTGGAAACGCAGCTTCCGTCTGATTCCGACGGAAACCGCCCGGCTGTGTCTCTCGTGGGGTATTACGTCTACGTTCCGACGACGGGTTCGGCTTATCAGGTTCTAAACCTCTTGATTATTGCGGTGGTTCCGATCGTGTTCGGAGTGTGCTTCATCCTGGCAAGCCACGCCTTTTACAAGCGAAAGCTCCAGCGTCCCATTCAGGCGATGGATGAAGCGGCGCGCCGCATTGCCGAAGGAGACCTCTCGGTTTCCATGCCCGCGCCTCCCGAAGGGTCACGAAGCGAGCTCGATCGCCTGTGCGCCTCGTTCGAAACGATGCGCGACGCTCTCGAGCGCAACAACAAGGCCATGTGGCGCATGGCCGAGAATCGCCGCAAGGTCAACGCGGCGTTCGCCCACGATCTGCGCACGCCGCTCACCGCCATATCGGGGAATGCAAGCAATCTTCTTTCCAATGGCAAGCTGTTTGACGCACAGACCAAAGAACAAATGTATACGGACATATATGATGACGCGATGTGGCTGATCAATCTGGTGGAAAATCTTTTGTCCGTCAGCAGGCTGGAAGAAGGGCGTATG
>USEQ01000204.1 GCA_900553655.1 uncultured Slackia sp.
AACGCATGAAATCCTCCTTCTGCCGCATGGCAGACTAATCAATACGGCGCCGCCTATCATACACGCTTGAAGCAGAAACACAGGGCAGGGTGTGAAATTCACGCCTTCAAACAAAAAAGAGACGGCTTCACAGCCGTCTCTTTCAGCATCTTATGAAATATATGCTATGCCTGCGCCTCCTGAGACTTCCTCTGCCTCTTGCGCTTATCCATAGAATCGATGCAGATACAGCATGCAGAATCGCCCGTGATGTTGAGAGCCGTACGCATCATGTCGAGAATGCGATCGACGCCTGCAACAAGAGCAATGCCTTCAACGGGCAGACCGACCGAGGTAAGAACCATGGCAAGCATGATCATGCCAGAACCGGGTACACCCGCCGTGCCAATAGAGGCGAGAACCGTCGTCAGCACGATGATAAGCTGCTGCTGGATAGTCAGGTCAATGCCGAAGACCTGCGCGATAAACACAGCGCAAACACCTTGGTAAATCGCAGTACCGTCCATATTGATCGTGGCGCCGAGAGGCAAGATGAAACTTGTCATTTCCTTGCTAGCGCCCATTTTACGCGTGCAGTCCATATTCATGGGAAGCGCGCCAACGGAGCTCGCCGAGGAGAAGGCGAACAGGAACGCGGGCGCAATACCGCGGAAAAACGCAATAGGGCTCATCTTCCCAAGGACTCTAACCATTCCAGAGTAGACCACAACAAGATGAGCAGCCATGGCCAGATAGGCAACAAGAATAAGCCACAGCAAAGGAAGCAGGACGTCAGGACCGTTCGACGCGATAACCGGCGTGATGAGGCCGAAGACGCCGAAAGGAGCAAAGCAGATGATGCCGTGCATGACCTTGAGGCAAACCTCGTTCATGCCCTCGACGAACCGAACGACAGGCTCCGCCTTCTTGCCGGCTGTGATAACGCCGAAGCCGAAGACTAGCGCGATAACGATAATCTGAAGCATGGTCGCATCGGCCATCGGCTGGAAGAAGTTCGACGGGAAGATATTGACAAGAGTATCAATGAAGGAAGGAGACTCCTTCGCCTCATACGTAAGCTCGGATGCAGGAAGCGTGTAGCCCCCGCCAACGTGCAAAACGTTGGCAAACAGCAAGCCGATAACAACAGCGAACGCCGTGGTGACCATATAGAAAACGACGGTCTTTCCCCCAATGGCGCCAACCTTTTTAATGTC
The DNA here is from genome assembly GCA_900553655.1 of uncultured Slackia sp. GTDB lineage: Bacteria > Actinomycetota > Coriobacteriia > Coriobacteriales > Eggerthellaceae > Slackia. The sequence goes on from USEQ01000204.1 coordinate 1,197, forward strand.
TTGCAACGAAATGATGCCGGTCATGATCGAAAATACGACCAAAGGAACGACAATCATTTTGATGAGGTTCAAAAAGACCGTTCCGATAGGCTTGATATAGGTGTCAGCAAAATCGGGGTTCGATTGCAGCCCCAGACCGCACAGCACACCAAGGACAAGTGCGATAAAGATCCAGGTGGTAAGCGAGAGACGCTTATACCAAGGCTTCGCAGCGGCGGATTGCTCCCGCTGCTCTTTTTCGTGATGCAAAGTTGTATCAGACATGATGGTAGTCCCCTCTCGTAGTTTTTAACGGGCAAATGGTACCCGCGAGCAATGTGGAAGACGCACGAAAAGCCATCAGCGAGCAAAAATAGCCAGCGAAAGGAGCGATTACCTATCACGCGATTGTCAAACGTTAAACCGAAAACAGAGAAAGCGTGCAAATAGAGAGTAGTCCAGACTAAACCAGAAGAATGAAAAGGGAGAAGGCGAAAAGAGCGAAGGAGAAGCCCCACGACACACGTGGCGAGATGCGATATGCAGCGCTCCCTGCGGCACTTCCCTGTTCGAATTCCTCGTACATCTGAGAAACGCCGAGCGCGAGATATGCCGACTTGAGGTCTCGCGTGAAAGAGGATGATTCCTCTCCGCTCTGCAATCGACGACGATCGGCCTCGGGAACCCGGGAGCGCAATTGCGCATGTTCTTCACGGACTCTTGCAGACGAAGCCAAATCTGCGCATTTGCCAAAATCAACACGCACGACTTTAGGATTCAACGGAGACTGGCGAGGCATTTCCAAAGCGGAAGTTCCCTGTACATACGTATATGCGTTCCGATTGCCCACCGCATCCTCCAAACTCTTGCACCGAACCTTTGTTCGGATATATAATAAATCGCACAAAAGTTCGTGTCAACGTTTTTTCAAACGTTTGTTCGATATTTAAGGAGCCGTCATGACCGCCCAAGACGCGAAGAACGCGAAGAAAATCACGAAGAAGCAGAAGGCCGTGCTTGATTTCATCGCGCAGACCATCGAAGAGACAGGCATCGCTCCCACCGTGCGCGACATATGCGTAGGGCTTGGTCTTTCTTCCCCTTCCACGGTGCACGTCCATCTGAAGACGCTCGAGGAAAAAGGGTACATCCATCGCGATCCCCTCAAATCGCGCTGCATCACCGTCGTCGGCCAGGAACGCAACGTTTCCCCAGCTCCTACCGATACGACAAGCGAGCCGTCCGTCGGCCTCGGGGAGTTTTCCAACGTCGTCTCTTTGCCTGTGGTGGGAAACGTTGCCGCGGGCCTTCCTATACTCGCCGAGCAAAACGTCACCGAGACAATTCCCCTTCCGACAGAAATCGTCGGGGATTCCAGCTCGTTTCTTTTAAAAGTACGCGGCGACTCCATGGTCGAGATAGGCATCAACGACGGCGATTACGTCGTCGTCAAAGAACAGCCCACCGCTACGAACGGGGATATCGTAGTCGCCGTCATCGACGACGGCGCCACGGTCAAGCGCTTCTTCAAGGAGCGCGACCATATTCGCCTGCAGCCCGAAAACTCCAGCATGGAACCCATCATCGTGCGAGAAGACGTCATTATCGCAGGCAAGGTCGTCGCGGTGTTCCGAAGACTCTAGCGGCACATACCTGAAACATGACGAGAGCCCCATCACGGGGCTCTCGTCTTAACCATCCCCCATCCGAAACAGCGAACGTTTCGCTGGAGGAAAACCTTGCTTTAATCTGAAAGCACATACCCCTCGAACAGGGCCGTAAGGTCGTTTGGCACGCGCACCGTAAGCACCGTGCCCCTTTCGCCGTACGACTCGGCAAGGACCGTGCATCGCTCATGGGCGATAGAGACAACATCGCCGCGCGAATACGGCACGAGCACTTCCATGACTTTCTCACTCGCGGAGGCAGCGCGACCAATGGCCTCTATCAGAGAATCAGTCCCCTCTCCGGTTTCCGCGGAAACGAGCACCGCCGAAGGGT
>USEQ01000205.1 GCA_900553655.1 uncultured Slackia sp.
GCGCACTCCTTGATGTTGGTGGGGTACTTGGACTCCGGAGACAGGTGGTAATCCACGCTTGCAACTGCGGCGCCGGTCTTTTCGGCAAGAATTCGACAGACGCGGTCGTGCGTGTCGGGATTGCCCACCACGAATCCGCCGCCGTGGATGAACACGATCGCCGGAAGCTTCTCGGCCTCGACGGGATAGTAGAAGCGGACCTTGAATTCGCCCATGGGGCCGTCGAACATCTCGTCGACGGTCTTGGCCATGACCGGACCGCCCTCGTTCCAGAACTTGCGTTCTTTGGTGTAGTTCTCGCGCATGCCCTCAAAGCCCGCGTCGGTTGCGAAAGCATCGCTACCGGCAAGCTCGGCGCTCTTCGCGAGAACCGCTTTCATCTGGTCGTTCATAAGAGCATGTGCGTCGACTTTGTTTTCCATGAATCCATTCCTTTGCATGAATGCGAATGTACTGGGAGGCGCGAAGGGTTAACTGAGCCTGCCTCCGCGCCTTGTTATCTCATCGGATGAGGCAGAGCCGATGAAGGGGCCGTGCTTGGCCGCCGCAGAAGCGGCCAAGCCTCAGGTTTAGAACCGTTCGCCTTATTTGGCGGCGAGGTGCTTCTTCACGGTGCGCAGGCACATGAAGAGGAAGAAGACGCCGGCGATTGCGAAGACCGCCTCGATCGCAAAGATCATGTTGTAGGCAGCGTCGCCAGAGGCATCGATCATGCCGCCGTACCAGGTGTGAATGAAGATGTCCGGGCAGAAGCCGATGACGGACAGCAGACCTGCGGCGGTGCCGAAGATGCGCATCGGGATGCCCAGCTCGGACAGCGGCGATGAGCCGATGGAGAATGCGCCGTAGGTGGCGAAGCCGAAGACGACGACCAAGCAGACGGCGATGATGGCCATGCCGGGATCCTGCGGCAGGACGATGAAGACGCCCAGGATGACCAGCGCGAGAACCAAGCAGCCCATGATGGTCTTGGTGCTCTTGATGCGAGCGGCGATGACGCCGAGCACGGGACCTGCGAGCAGGCCGATACCGTAGGTGCGGATGAGGCCGACGACGTTAACGAGGTTGGAGTCGGTGCCGAGCGAGGTCAGATACGGAGTGGTGTAGGTAGCGCCCTGATACACGGTGTACACGCAGAAGTATGCGAGGCATGCCCAGATAACGCCGGGAGTCTTGATGGCCTCCATGGCGTCGGCAACGCTGAAGCCCTTGGCGTCCTTGTTGATCTCGCCCTTGAAATCGGGCATGAAGATATAGGACAGGACGCCGAGCAAAGCGATAACAATGCCAAGGAAAGTCAGAACAGCCTGGATGCCGGCGGACGGAATCGGGATAGCGGCCACAATCGCAGCGTTGATCAGGCCGATAATCAGGCCCACAGCGCCGTAGATGGAGTAGCTGATGCCGATCTTGGTGGGATATTCGTCCTCTTCGCAGCACAGACGAATGACCTTGAAACGAGTGCCCCACCAGATAAGGATGGAGGTGATGCCCATACCGCCGAAGAGCACGTAGCACATCGTCACGGACGGCAGGGTTGCATAGACGAAGGTAAGAATGGCGGTGCCGAGGAAGCCCCACGTCGCAAGCGTGCGCATGCGGAACTTGTCAGCGAGGACGCCGGAGGGCAGGTAGAAGATAACTGCCGCGATACCGTAGAAGGACACCATGGCGCCGAGGTCGGCGTTGGTGCAACCAAGACCCTGCATCAGAGGCTCGTAGAAAACGTTCTTCAGATACATAGGCGTGTAGATAATGGAAGAACCCATCGAAATGAGGATGATCAAGAACCACTTATGGAAGCCCGTAAGGTCCTTGTACGTCACCTCGCCCTTGCTCTTAGCAAGAAAAGACATGTGATTTCCCTTTCTCATGTATCCCGCAAGACTCCAGCGAAACCTTGCGGAAATCCCCAACATCCCTTCCTTGCTTATATAGTCTTCGGCTCTCCTCGCCGACCTTGGTATCCGGTCGGCGCGTTTTCGGCCTATCTCGAACTCAAACCGAAAGCGCGAGGTCTATATAAGGACTCGCGGGATGCGACCGCGTGTGCGCGATCTAGTCGGATTCGGCCCCTTCGCCGACGCTCATCTGCCTCCTCTCAAGGGATGGACGCTCCCTTGCAGCCATTCGGAGGGTTTCACTCAGTTCTCCGCAAGCCGCAAGACCAGATGTGGATATCTTGTGCTCAACGCCATGGAGCCGCATCGCTCAATCGCGATGAATATCGCTTTACTCGATCGCGTGCGACCGTTTTAGGTATAGGTACTTAATTTCAAGGGATGCCCACCATCAGGGAAATCTGGGATGATTCCATGGACGAATTACCGAGTTAAACGATAATCAACGGTAAGGAAAAACCCGCATTCCATAATCGATGCTTACCGATTAGAGGTTTTTCCGCGCAATGTAAGGGGAAGACATGCGTTCTGAAAAAAATGAAGTTCGGTCACTGCTCTCACCAGAAAATCGCGAACGTTTCGGCATTCATTACTTAGGACTAAGCCTTATTCTGGCGTGGTATTACTGCCTCTGGTTCTCCCCGAGCGTATTCTCAACGCTGCCCATAACCGACGATGCCGTCACGTTCTCCTGGCTCTCAACGCTCGCTTTGACGGGATTCGCGTTCCTCGTGACGCCCTTCGTCTTCACCAAGCTTCATATCTACAAGCAGCCTGTCGTCATGTGGATTGCCTCAGCAGCCACCTGCGTAGCCACGATAGCCTTCGGCGTATTCGGGACGATTCTCAACAATCTCGTTTTCGGCTTCATCGTGTTCCCTGTGATTTTCGCAGCCGGAAACGCCATCATGTGGGTTGCATGGGGCGAGCTACACGCCATTCGCAAATCGAACTTCTCGCTCCATAAGTTCTCGCTTTCTTTCGGCATAACCATGCTTGCCGCCATGGGCGTCACCACCCTGCTGCCCTATATCGCATCCAACGTGTTCGTCGCCTTTCTGCCCTTGCTGAGCGCAATGCTCTACCGAAAGGGCAACAGAAAGCTTCGGGACAAAGAGCTGCCGACGCTCTTGCCGAAAGCGACCCGCGCCAAAACAAGCAGAGCGACGTATTTCATCTCTATCGCCATCTCGATTACCTGCGTGGCGTGCTACTACAACATCGCAATCATCCCTGTCGACCAGCTGCT
>USEQ01000206.1 GCA_900553655.1 uncultured Slackia sp.
GGAGTACGCGTCCATGATGAAGTACGGCAGGAAGAGCGACAGCGCCACGATACCTATCGCCGCGCCTACGCCGCTGGCCACAACCGCATAAATCAGATATTTCGACGTGATGCGCGCCTTGCTATAGCCCAGCGCCTTGTACGTGCCGATGAGCACGCGTTCTTCTTCCACCATACGCGTCATCGTAGTCAAAGACATCAATGCCGCCACCAGGAAGAAGATAAACGGAAACACCATGGCAATGCGGTCGATACGCCCCGCATCAGAAACGAAGCTTTCCGCGCCGATGTTCTTCGTACGGTCGAGCACCATAATCTCCGGCGCCTCGAGCGCGTCGATTTCCGCCTGCGCATCGGCAAGCTGCGTTTCGGCATCGGCAAACTGCGCCGCGGCATCTGCCGCCTTCTCGTCGTATTCCGCCCTGCCCACCTCGTAAGATTCCAGGCCCGAAGCATATTCGGCCTTACCGTTTTCGAGTTCGGTCGCACCTGCCGCATACGATTGTTTCCCCGCATCAAGCTGCGAGCGGCCGCTTATGAGCTGAGAGGCTGCACCGTCAAGCCGGGACTGCACCGTAGCGAAGGCCTCTTCGGCAGTAACGCGCTGCGCCACCAATTCGTCGCGGGCGGCGGAAAGCTGCTCCGGCACGCCAGCGGTCTGGGCATCGATTTGCGCGATACCCGCCGTAAGCTGTGCAACAGCGTCATCAAGCTGCGCCTGTTGGGAAAGAAGCGAGTCCTTCTGCCCCTGCAGCTCAGAGAGCGTTTGCTCGCCGAACGCAAGCCACGATTGTAAAGCGGCGAGCTTCTTGTCGTATTCGGGATCGGAAGGGTCAAGCTTGTCGATGTTTTCCTTCGCCCCGTCAACGATGCGCTGGGCGCGCTCGATTCCCTGGTCGATTGCCGGCATGTTCGCATCGATGGCGGCATTCACCTGGTCAAGACCCGATTGCGCCTGGGAGAGTTGGCTCGAAAGCTCTTCGCGCGTTGCCATGGCCTGGTCGTATTGCGCCTGGGCATCGTCTATCTGCGCCTGGGCAGAAGCAAGCTGCGCTTCGGCGGACGCTCGTTGCGCGGCAAGCTCAGCGGCGCCGGTATCGTAGGCAGCCTGGCCGTCGGCGAGCTCTTTTTCGCTCGCCGCGATTGTCGCGGCGGCGCTATCAAGCTCCGCCTGACCGCTGCTCAATTGGGCCGCAGCGTCTTCAAGCTGGGCTGCAGCGTCGTCAAGCTCGGTCTTGCCGTCGGCGAGCTGCGCTTCAGCATCCGCCTTTTGCGTTTCGTAATCTGCACGCTGCTGGTCGAGCTCCTTCTGAGCCTCGGATTTCACTTCATCAAGACGGGCTGCAGCAAGACCGCATCCTTCGATGCGCTGCGCAACTTCGTCGACCTTCGCCTGGTAGGCGTCGCTTCCCGCCGCCTCGTCGGCCGCGCCCGCCACCGAAATGAACGCTTCGGTGTAGGGAGCGTCGGCGGCAAAGCCCTCGTCGCCCACGAACATGACCTGGTCAAGAGCACCGCTGCCAAGCGAAGTCGTCCCCAGGCTTGTCGGCGAAACGTAGTACGAGCTGCGCACGAAGCCCGTCACCGTGTATTCGCGCGTCGAGAGCGTCTCGTCAACGTCCTGCGTGCCCTCGAGCACCGTGACCGTATCGCCCGCCGCAACCGAACCGTCCATGACCACATCGGCCATGAGCACGCATTCGTTCGGACCTTCGGGCCACGACCCAGAGGTAAGAATGAGCCTGTTGAGATAGGATTCGTCATCCGAAAAAGCATGGACGCCGTCCGACGTGTCGGACGCGCGGGCCACCGCTGCATCGAACGATTGCACGCGCATGGTGTATTGAACGTCTTCGACCGTTGCCAGCACGTCCACCTCGCGCGCCGGCATGACGTCTTCCACGCCTTCCACGTTTCGGAGCGTATCCAGGCTTTCGTCGCTCAGGCCCAGCGTGGACACCACGCGCAAATCGGCCATATGCGTCGCGTCGAAATATTGATCGGCAGCAAGACGCATATCGGGACCGGTCATGCGCAGGCCGGCATAAAACCCCGTGCCGAGCGCCGCTATGACCGCAATGGCAAGAAAACGTCCGAGGGAATGGGTTATGGAGCGCAAGACGCCTTTGCTAAACGCGTTTTTCATGGCTTACCACTCCACGGTTTCGGCGGAAATGGGATGATCGTTGAGCTCCATGGCTTCCACCTTGCCCTCCTTAATATGGATGACACGGTCGGCAATTGCCGTGAATGCGGAATTATGCGTGATCAAGACGACGGTACGCCCAGTTTGCACGCAGGTGTCCTGCAGCAATTTCAGAATAGCCTTGCCCGTTTTGTAGTCGAGAGCGCCTGTAGGCTCGTCGCAAAGCAGAAGTTTGGGGTTTTTCGCCAACGCACGTGCGATGGCCGCACGCTGCTGTTCGCCGCCGGAGAGCTGCGCCGGAAAATTGTCCACACGATGCGCAAGCCCCACCTGGGCCAGCACCTCCGCAGCGGGAAGCGGATCTTTGCAAATCTGAGACGCAAGCTCCACATTTTCAAGCGCGGTAAGGTTTTGCACCAGGTTGTAGAACTGGAAGACGAAGCCAATGTCGTAACGACGATAGTCGGTGAGCTCCTTCGCGCTGAATTGGCTGATTTCGCGCCCGTCGAGCTTTATGGAGCCGGACGTGCACGAGTCCATGCCGCCGAGCATATTGAGAAGCGTGGTCTTGCCCGAACCGGAGGGGCCAACCACCACCACAAGTTCGCCCTGCTCGATATCGAAGGTCATGCCGTCAACGGCCGCCACCTTCACCTCGCCCATGGTGTAAACCTTGCGTACATCGCGGAATTCGACAAAAGCCATGGCAGCACGCTCCGTATCTTGTTGCTGGCGTCAAAGCGAGACGGCGCGCGCCTTCGTCTTTGCGGCGGCAAGGAGCTCAGGCGGCGTCGAAAAGCCCTTCGTTTCCCTCATTATACCCATGGGGCCTTGCGCCACCGCAACAATGCGATGACCGTTGCATTCCTGATGCCCTACAGCAAAACGCGCCCACCTTCCTTCGGAGACGGGCACGTCGTTCTTCCTTCATACGCTGCCTGTCAAGCAAGACAATACCACGGCCGGAGCTGCGCCGCGAACGAAGCCAACCGCAAACGCC
>USEQ01000207.1 GCA_900553655.1 uncultured Slackia sp.
GTTCGGGCGGTGTATCTTTCGGATGATCGGAGCAAAGGGGCGGCAATTCATGCTTTCGTGCGCTACGCAATGAAACGCGGACCTCGTGCTCTAGACGATGCAGTCCATCCGGATGTCTCCGATTTCGTCGCCATCAATCGGTTCGTCTACAACGAGGTCCATCATTGGAAGGAGTTCCTTCGTTTTCGCCAGGTGGAAGGAGGGTTGTATTTTGCTCGATGCAATCCGAAGGCGAGCGTGGTCCCGCTGATTATGGGGTGGTTCTCGACTCGCCTCAATACGCAGGACTTCATAATTTACGACGAGGTTCACGCCGTTGCTGGAATTTCGCATAGAGGGTCTTGGGTTTTGGCGAAAACCGATGCTTTGGAGGTGCCTTCGGACACGGCCGAAGAATGCTCGTACGCGCGTGCTTGGAAAACGTTCTACGATACTATCGCCGTGAAGGAGCGCTGCAATCCCGATCTGCGCAGGCAGCTTATGCCCAAGCGTTTCTGGGGCGATATGACAGAGATGAAAGAAGAGGCGCTCCGGAAGAGCGCCTCGGTAGGTGATTCTTCCCTTCGGACCGGCAAGCTGCCGTAGCGGGGAGTTGTCGATATTGGACGAGGGAACAGGCTCTACGCTCCTTGCGTCGCTCAAGGCCTGCTACTTCTGAGAAGCTTTGCTCATCTCCTCAACATCCACCGAAATCGTATGGCTGATCGGCTTCCATTTGGCCTTTTTGAACAAGGCGACAAGCGCGATGGGGATGTACGTGAGCATGAAGAAGGGGAAGGTGAAAAGATACTTGATCTTTTTTCCTGTGGTCGAGTGGATGTTGTTCCACTCCGTGAAGGTGGTGAGCGCTCCAAGGATGAACATGAACAGGCAGTAGTTGAACAGGCAGAAGAACATGCTTGAAAGAGAGCTTACGATCATGCTGCCGGCAGACATATAGCCAAGGAGGGCGAGCACGGCAATGGTGCCGTTGAACCCGATGGTGATGATGGTGAGAAGCATTGCGGGAGCGATGGTCATGAGCATGTCGTAGCACGCGAACCGTGCGCCTTTTTTATTGGTGAATATGCCTTTAAGAAGTCTCCAGGAATAATGGGCGAACACCTGGTAGAAACCTTTTGCCCAGCGGAAGCGCTGGTTCCAGGAGTCTTTGAAGGTGATGGGTTGTTCGTCGTAGAGCATGGCGGTGGGGCAATAGCTGATGCGCTTGCCGTCGATGATGGTCTGCGCGGAGAACTCGATATCCTCGGTGAGCAGGTGCCATTTCCATCCGCCGTGTTTCTCGAGGACTTCGGCGGCAATGAAAAAGCCCGTTCCAGAGATGGCGCAGCTTGTGTTGAGGGTCAGGCGTGCTTGGCTGAGGTACTTCGCCTCGCGCAGGAACCAGACGGCATATCCGGCGGAGATCCAGTTGCTTCCGTAGTTTTTGGAGTTGCGGTAGCTGGTGGATGCGACGGCGCCGCCGTCGTAGACTTTGTTCATTTCGCGGAAGTAGTTCACGTCCAGTACGTTGTCTGCGTCGAATACGAAATAGGCTTCGTAGCCGCGGTCGGCGTAGCGCTGCTGGATCTGTTTGTATCCGAAGTCGAGGGCATACCCCTTCCCGATGTATTCTTTGTCGAATCGCTCGAAGACATCCGTGGCCCCTGCGCTGCGGGCGACAGACGCCGTATCGTCAGTGCAGTTGTCGGCGATGACGAAGATGTCGATGAGCTCCTGGGGGTAGTTCTGCATGCGGATGCTGTGGATGAGGTCCCCGATGACGGCGATTTCGTTTCGAGCGGAAATCATCACGGCGTAGCGATGATTCTTCTTCGCCTCCTGCTTCGGGGGCTTTCTCGTCAGAACGGTGAAAATGTAGAAAAATTGGTAGACATAGCAGATAGTGAATGCTAAAAAGACGCCGATGTTGAAGGCGTCCACGAATGTGACCTGTGAGAGAATCTGGTCAAGCACGAGGTCCTGCCTTTCAGCTCCATGTGTAAGACTAGAATGAAATGAACAAAACTTTCAAAAGTATAGTGGTATCCAATAAGACTACGCTAGCGTATGGGGCATATGGACACAAAATGCAGAATATTGCAGGGCGTTTCCATATCTTCGCACGGCGTGAACGCTTGCGCTTCCTTCTCGGTTGCGCCTCTGTGCCGTTTTCAGGCACGGGCGATGGTGGCAATGCGCGTTGCGCAATGAGATCGTTCCAAGGCGCATTGCGCGCTTGAAAGTGTTGCTCCCGTGGTTATCACGTCGTCGAGGAGAAGGACCCTTTCGAGGCCTGGCGCCCCGATCGCCTGGAACCGTCCTTGCATGTTGGCGATTCTCTCCCGTCGGCTCAGGGTTCTCTGGTCGGCGGCTGTGCATTCTTCGAGCGTTTGCGCACACGGCAGACCCGTCATGAGTGAGAAGCCCTGCGCGACGAGCGCCATATGGTCGAACCCGCGCCTGCGCCGCGCCCTGGTCGTCGCGGGAATGTAGGAAACGGCCTGGGCCCAGTCCTTCCAGGCCGGGTCGACCACATCGGCGAGGAAGCGGGCCAGCACATCTGCCAGCCGCTGCTCGCCTTTGTCTTTATATGTCTTTATCAGAAGAGCGGCGCCTCCTTCGTAGCGGAAGCAGCTCACGCAGGGGAAGACGTCGGCGAGTTCGCGTTCGGTCACGGGATTGCAACGGTCGCACTGTAGGCTTCCCCAGGGAGAACCGCAGCGGGGGCATGCCCGGTAATAGTCTATGAATTCCAGGCTTCGTGCGCATCGGGGACATAAGAGCTTTCCAGGCGTGTCGCAAAGGGCGCATCGGGTCGGCCAGAGCGTTTCGCAGATTGATTGCGCGACAAAACCCACGGTGCTCCTTTCTTTTGCGTTTTCGTCCGACCCTCGGTGGGCCTTGGGAGGTTGGAGGGGGCGAAAAAGACGTTAACGGTTTGCTATGCGCCCGTTTCGTTTTCGTTCTTGCGGTTCTTTCGCCGCTTTCTTCTCGAGTTCGTTTCCAAGGTCGACGCCGAGCGTTCTTCCTGTGTATGCGATGTCGCGCATTTCTTAGATTTGACGCTTCTGGGGAACCGCCGTTGGTCTTGTTCAAATCTGCTAAACTTACCCAGAGCTTCTTTCGGGTCTGTAGTTGCGGG
>USEQ01000208.1 GCA_900553655.1 uncultured Slackia sp.
GCCTGGAAGGTCTGCAAGGGCGTCAAGTCCAACGCCATCCTGGTTTCCAAGAATCGCGCCGGCATCGGCATGGGCCCGGGTCAGCCGAACCGCGTCGACTCCGCGAAGCTCGCATGCGAGCGCGCTCATGAGGCTTGCGAGCGCATGGGCATGTCGGCCGACGGCCTGATGGCTGCTTCTGATGCGTTCTTCCCGTTCCGCGATGGCGTTGATCAGCTGGCAAGCTACGGCATTACCGCCATCATCCAGCCTGGCGGCTCCGTGCGTGATGAAGAGGTTATCCAGGCGTGCGACGAGCACGGTATTGCCATGGTGTTCACCGGCCATCGTCACTTCCGTCACTAGGCTTTTAGCGATTCGCTAGGTGCTGGGCTGCAATCGGCTGAAGCCTGAGTGCTTTCCGCCTTCCGGCGTTGCGAGCTGCCTCCCGTTTCTCGTGTTCGAGAAACGGGAGGCTTTTTCATGCACCCAGGTGCTCCATCCTGTTCGTTCAACGCTTGCCCATCCTGCCATCTTGCATGCTCGACGTTTGTTCCTTCTTGCGGTCAAAAAAGGCTTATAAGGCGAAGTCCCAATCTTCGCCCCAGCAACATTTTTGGCCAGCTTTGGCTCGCGGTACCTTGTATCCTTTGGGATGGCAGTGGGCGATTTAGACGAATCTTTTTCGGGATGGCAATGGGTGCTTCAGGTACGTTTGTCTTTTTCTAAGATGACAACGGGTGTATCGTGTGCCTTCTTATGCTCAAGGAATGTTCGGCAAGCGGTATTGTTCCGTTTGCAATCTCTGACGGTATGAAATTTTTCTACTACCGAGGCCTTGCGGAATAGGACGAGGAGCACGGCTTTCTCCTGGAAACGTGTCGCGCTGCGCAGGGTTCGTTTAGGGCGGTGCTCGATTACTTTCGCATCGATCATTAATAGGGCGCGTCGATGGGGTTTTACGGCGAATTAAAAACTGCCACTTTTCATTGGCATCATTCGATTAACATCATTGATGTTAATCGAAGTCATTCGTCTCTGTTTTGCGCGTATTTTGACCCAGCATTGGTTTGGGCACCGCTCATATTCCTTTGATACAATGCGCCACATGTCTGCGAACAATAAACAGCTTCTCGAAACCGACTCCGACGCCTTGCCAGTAAAGCGTCGTTTTCGCGTGCCTGCATGGGCAATCGTACTTGCTATCGGAGCCGTGCTCATCGCCCTCGGCATTGTCCAGGGCGACATGCTCGACACCTGGCGCAAAGCATCGCTTATCTGTTACGAATGCATCGGCATAGGGTAGCGCTGTGAAGAAGTTCCTCATGCGCACGAAGCGCCACTTCGTCCAACTGCTGGCCGCCCTTCTGTACAACCTTGATTTCCAGGGCATTGCCACGCTTTCGGTGGGTCGTTCTGCCACCAAGGGCGTTTGCGTTCCGGGTTTGCATTGCTATTCGTGCCCGGGCGCCATCGGCGCATGTCCGATCGGCGCTTTGCAGCAATCGCTCGGTGCGTCTTCGCTCAAGCTGCCGTTTTACGTGGTGGGGTGCCTGCTTGCGTTTGGTGCGTTATTCGGTCGGACCATCTGCGGCTGGGCATGTCCATTCGGCTTCATTCAAGACATGCTCGATAAGCTTGGCCGCTTTCTTCATATTCCCAAGGTGCGAAAGAATGCCTTCACACGCAAGCTCAGCTATCTGAAATATGTTGTGCTTGCGCTCGTGGCTATTGGCCCGCTTGTCACGCTAGCCATCGACGGCGTTGCTTCTCCGCTATTCTGTACGTACCTTTGTCCTGCGGGAACCATCGCCGGCGTCGCTCTTGTGTCGACGAGCCCCGACCTGCAAGCTATCGTGGGTGCGCTGTTCACGTGGAAAACGGCCGTGCTTGCGGTTATCGTTGTTGAAGCCATGGCAATCTATCGGCCGTTTTGCCGATTCCTCTGCCCGCTCGGTGCCCTCTACGGGTTCTTCAACCGTTTCTGCGCGCTTCGTTACGTGGTGGACGAGAATGCTTGCACGAACTGCGGAGCGTGCGTGGAAGCGTGCCGCATGGACGTTGCTCGCGTCAGCGACCATGAGTGCATCCAATGCGGTGCATGCAAGAAGTCTTGCGCATGCGGGGCCATTCGTTTCAGCGTATCGCGCTCTTCATTGAAACAACCTCCGGCCATTTCCTGCGATAATTCGGGTCAAGAAGAAGTTCGGAAGAAAGGGAAGTAGCCATGAACCGAACCACGGGGAAGCCTCTTGCCGTATCGAAATGCATCATGCTGGCCGTCTGTGCTATTTGCGCTGTGTCCGTTCTTATGATGGCGGGCTGCCAAACGCAAGGCGCGACAGATGGAAGCCAGAACACGCAAGGCTCTGTAAGCAACGGGAAAACGGCTGGCGTGGTGAAAGGAAATCCTGCTCCGGATGCTCCCTTGACCATGCCCGACGGTTCTACGAAGAGCATCTCCGACTTTCAGGGCGGCGTGACTATCGTGAACTTTTGGGCAACGTGGTGTCCATACTGCATCAAGGAGATGCCCGATTTGCAGCAGATAAGGGAGAACTACCCCGATGTTAATGTGGTCCTGGTGAACTGTGGCGAGGACCAGGCTCTTGTGGCCGATTTCGTGCAGCAGCATGACTACGACTTTACATGGGCGCTTGATCCGAATTTCGAAGCTCAGACGGCCTATCCCACAAGCGGCATTCCTTATACCGTGGTGATCGATTCCGAAGGAGATGTGAGCGAAATTTTTGCAGGCTCGGGACGCGACATGTATTCTAAGTTCGAATCCGCTGTGCAGCAGGCAATGAAATAGCCTGCGCAAATGCCGGTATGGCGCGTGTTCATCGACGCGCCATACATTTTTTTGTGCGGATGCGCTATTTGCGTCCCGTATGCACGGCGACGATGCCGCCGGCGTAATTCTTCCAGGTTACATCCTTGAATCCCGCTTCACGCAGCATGGCCGCGTAGTCTTCCTGGCATGGGAACGCCTTGATGGAGTCGGCCAGATAGACAAAGCTCGGCGCATCGCGGGTGAAAAGCCAGCCCCAGAAGGGAATCATGACTTTCAGGTAAACGTGATACAGCGCGCGCCACAGTGCGTTCGGCGGGGTGGAGAATTCGAGGCAGGCGAACGTGCCG
>USEQ01000209.1 GCA_900553655.1 uncultured Slackia sp.
CCCCAGGTAAAGAGTGGTATGCATTGCCAAGATGCGAAAGCGCGTTTTTGTCGAGCGATGTCAGCATCGCGTTCTTGTGGCGCCGATACAATTTTCGTGCCGTAGAAACGGCGCCTGTGGCGACAAGGACTCGGGACTCGGCGCCGTAGGTGAAGCAATTGGTTTGAAAAACGAAGGGAGTGGTCATGGCCTCGTCGAAAGGCGAACTGACCTATCGTCAGAAGATGCTTCAAGCGAACAAGGAAGCAAAAGCCACGGTGCTTTCGCTTGCGCTCTGCATTGCGGTCTGGGCCGTTGCGGGCTTCGGACTTGCCGGGCTTGACGTGAAGGTGTTCGGCACGCCTGTGTGGATCATTGGAGGTACGGCGGGTACGTGGGTGTTCGCCATTGCGGTGGCGGTGTTCTTGGCAAAACGCGTCTTCGCCGATTTCGATCTTGATGAAGAGGAAGAGGGTGCCAACCGTGACTAACGCTATTGGACTTGCGGGCTTGGTGCCTGTGCTTGTATTCCTTCTCGCGGCCTTGGGCCTTGCCTTGTTGGTTCGCAGGAAGGCGCGCGCCACGTCGACGGGCGGCTTCGTCAAAGAATACTTCATTGGCGACCGTGCTCTGGGCGGCTTCGTGCTTGCTATGACTACCATTGCTACGTACGGGTCGGTAAGCTCGTTCGTGGGCGGGCCGGGCCAGGCGTGGAATGTCGGCTTCGGCTGGGTGTACATGGCTACGGTGCAGGTTGTCACGCTGTTTTTGCTCTACGGCATTATGGGCAAGAAGATGGCGCTTGTTTCGCGCAAGCTTGGTGCCGTTACGGTCATTGACGTGATTCGCGAACGTTACCAGTCCAATGCCCTGGCGGTTGCTGCGGCGTTTATCCTGGTATTGTTCTTTGCTGCCACCATGGTTGCTCAGTTCGTCGGCGGCGCGAAGCTGTTCGAGGCCGTGACCGGCTATTCGTATGTGACGGGCCTGTTTTTATTTGGTGCGGCCGTGATCATCTTCACGGCGGTCGGCGGTTTTCGCGGCGTTGCCGTGACCGATGCGCTGTGCGGCATTGCCATGCTAGTGGGCATCGCCGTGCTTGCCGGCGGCATTTTCAGCGCGGGCGGCGGTTACGAGAACGTTATGAACACCATCCAGGCGAACCGTCCCGAGCTGCTTGAGCCCTTTGCCGCCGGCGCCATGCCCCTCTCGCTGTATTTCACGCAGTGGCTGTTGGTGGGCGTGCTGACGTTCTGCCTGCCTCAGTCGGTTGTTCGCTGCATGGGCTACAAGGATACGAAGTCTTTGCATAAGGCCATGATTTGGGGTACGGTCATTATCGGCGCCATGATGATCGGCGTAACGGCGCTCGGCACGTTGGCTGCGGGCGTGTTGACCGATGACCTTGCTGCGTACGGCGGAAGCGTCGACAACATCATCCCCATTGCCATTGCGCAGACGCTGCCTCCGTGGCTTGCGGGCATCGCGATTATCGGCCCCATTGCCGCATCCATTTCGACAGTTTCTTCGTTGCTGATTGCTTCTTCTTCTGCGATCATCAAGGACCTGTGGTTGCATCACGCCGAGGAGAAGGGCGTCGAGGTGCAGGATAAGACTGTCTCGCGCTTCAGCCAGATTGCCACGTTCGGCATCGGCGTCATCGTGTTTGTGTTGGCCGTCACTCCGCCCGATGTGATTTGGAAGATCAACATGTTCGCATTCGGCGGCCTGGAAACGGCGTTTTGCTGGGTGTTCGTTGGCGCTTTGTTCTGGAAACGCGCCAACAAGACGGGCGCGATTGCATCTATGGTAGGCGGTACGCTGGCCTACTGCTTCACCATGGCGATAGGCTTCAAACTGTTCGGGCTGCATCAGATTGTGATCGGCATCACGGTTGCCCTGGTTCTCATGGTTGTCGGCTCGTATCTGGGCAAGCCTTCGGACGAAAAGAAGCTCGAGGTGTTCTTCCCGGAGAAATAGTGGCTCTGGCTATTTGACGAAAAGCGGGCATCGCTCGGCACTGAGCCGTGGCGATGCCCGCTTTGCTTTTAGGAGGTTTTCTGCGCCGCCTCTTCGCGCTCTGCTTCGATGCGGTTAAGAACGTGCATGATGGCGTCGCCCAGGGCGCGAATGGTCACGCCGGCGTTGTCGGGCAGGCATAGGTGCATGCAGCGGCGTCCGCGTTCAATGAGGATGGACAGATCGGCCGCAGCCTGCGCTTTCGCCAGGGCTCCCAGGCTTTCTGCCTCGACGTTGTGCAGGGGGATATCCTTGAGCTCGTCGGCGGAGATGAGCAGGAAGACGCCGTTGTTCGGGCCTCCTTTTTGCAACTGGCCGGTCGAATGCAGGTAGCGCGGGCCAATTTCGAGGCACGAGGCAACGCCAAGCTTGTCAGCGACGCCGTGACGGATGGTTTCAAGCGCCTCGCGGCGGCCTTCGCCATCAAACGGCAAGAAAGCGTTCAGCGCGAAGTAATCGCCCGGTTTTACGGAGGAGAACAGCGTATAGAACGCATCCATGATATTGTCAGCTTTGACGCAGGGGGCCATGGTGACCTCGGCCTGGCCCATATGGACCGTGCCGATGAAGGCCTCTTCGAAATCAGGCTCGGGCCCGCCTTCCTCAAGAATCTTCAGGGCGGCTGCCTTAGTGGATGCAACGTCGGGCTGATCGAACGGGCACACCTTCATCAGGTAGCCGCACATGGCCGTTGCATACTCCCACATAACGAAATGCTCCGCCAGTTCAATAGCGCTTTCCACGCGATAAGAAAGGCGCGGGATGGAGTCGTTGAGGTATGCGAGGCTCAGATCGAAGTTCTTGCGTTCGTCCCAAAGGTCGGTTTTCGTGGAGTAGGTGATGACGCAGCGATCCTTGGGGTCTTCGGCGAGAAGAAGCGAATCGATCTCAATATTAGGAAGGATGCCGAGGCCGTTTTTGCCGAGGCTTTCCGCGACGAGCTGCTCGATCCAAAGGCCCAAGACGCGCCCGCGTTTCGGGGTGAAGAAGCAGAATTTATCGCGACCTGCGAGGTAGTTGTCGTACAGGAAAGACGCAAGGACGATGGCCGGGTTGTCTACGGCATCTTCGCTGCAGGCCTGCTCGGCCTTTTTTGCCTGTTCGAGAAAATCACGCAGGTTG
>USEQ01000210.1 GCA_900553655.1 uncultured Slackia sp.
TGCTTACCACGTATCCTGCCAGAAGCGGCATTGCTTCCGCCGACGTCACGCGCTTCGAGGCGCGTCGCATCGCGCAGCGTTTTTCGGAATTGCGAGAGGCGGGCCATACAGCGGGCGATATGGTGGTGCTTCTCGGGAAAATGACGCGTGCGGACGTATTCGCCGACGCCTTGCGCGAAGCCGGCTTCGCGTGCGTTATCGCGGGCGGGTCCATCTTTTCCTCGGCGCCCGAAGTGCTCGTCATGCAGCGGCTTGCGGAGGTTATTGCAAACTCGCATGCGACCTCGGCGCTTTTCGAGGTCTTGTCAAGCGATATGTTCGTTCTGTCTGCAGACGATTTCATCGCGCTTTCGACATGCTTCGACGAAGAGAGGAAAATGCCGCGTAGGCGAGGGATAGACGTTGGGTTCTCCGAGATGGCCCGATTGCTCGAAAGCGGGAATGCTCAGGTCTCTGCGAACCTTGCTCACGCTGTGCGAGTCGTGGAAAACCTCGCCTTGCGTGCGGGTCGAGAGCCCGTTTCGGCAATCATGGCGAAAGCCGTTGAGGAATCGGGCTGGCTTTCGAGACTTGAGCTCCTCGGTGCCGAGGGACAGTCGGTGGCGGGCAATATCTTCAAGGCGATTCGCATTGTCGAGTCCATCGAGCAAGACGGGGCGTGCGGTCCGTCGTCTGTCGCGTCCGCGTTTTCGGCTCACATCGCCACGGCGAAAGAGGCGCCGGGTGCGCTTTCTGCCCAAGGCGGCGATTTCGTCCGCATCATGACGGTGCATGCGAGCAAGGGTTTGGAGTTTCCTATCGTTGCCGTGGCGGAAATGGGTTCGTCGCGCGCTCGTTCGTCTTCTTTTTCGTGCAGCGTCATAGAAGGGGTCGCCTACGTGGGCTTGTCACCGAGCAAATCCCTCTCGGGATTTTCCAGCAGCTCGCCCGTGGTGAAGGCGATGGACAAAAAATACGGCGTTGGGCTTGATGAGAATGCCGCATGTGACGAGGGATCGGTCGAGGCGGTGCGCCGGGCTCCCTCTCCCATGGCTCGTCGCGAAGCCGTGCGAAGCTATGAGGCCGAGCAGGACCTGCAGGAACGTAGGAGGCTTTTGTACGTGGCATTGACGCGTGCGAAAGAAGCGCTCGTGTTTTCCATGGCGAGCGTGCGCGGCGACGCAGATGCGGACGAATCGGGGATAACGCAGGATTCGGGCATATACGATGATGTCCGAAGCGCTTTGTTCGGCCTGGGCGATATACCGTCCGGCGTATCCTCGGTCGATTTCGGCGGAAGCTTGCCCGCCCTTGTCGAAAGGGTGGATACCGAGGCTTCGGATTACGAAACGCCCGAGAAGGAGGCCGGCGCATCGGACAACGGCGATTCCTCCTGCGAAAGGGAGCGGGTCGATATCCCCTTCGTGCCTGCGCGGGCTGCGGTGCAAGAACGTCCCTGCTCCATCTCGAAAGGGGAGGTCGCAAGCTATTCGATGCTTGCGGCGGCGCATGGATGCGACGAAGAATCATCTCGCGTTTCGGCCGGCGCCGTATCGGCCGCCGGTGCGTTCGATGATGAAGACGAGGCGTTTTGGAGCGCATTGTGCGAAGACCTCCTGCGCGACGCCGACAAGGCGACCGACTTAGGCACGGCGTTTCATCTGCTTGCCCAGCAGTCGGCATGTATGCGCAAGAGACGGGGCGCAAGGCTTTTGCCCCCCGCTCCTTCGAGGATAGATGCGGTCATGCGCTCGTGCGCTTTGCGGCCCTCCGCTCGAGGAAGAATCGAGGGGGCGCTTGACCGTTGGCTTGCAAGTGACGTGGCTCTCCGATGCGCCGAATGCGAGGTGCTCGTTCCCGAAATGCCGTTTTTCATTTCGCTCGACGGCGTCAGGGAGCTTGTGGCGGCCCATGCGGGCATCGAGGACGAATTCGACGTCGCGGCGACGCCTCGCTATCTCGAAGGGTCGATCGACCTGTTCGCTTGCGAGAAGGCGGGCGATGCTTCGAAGGCTTTGATCGTGGACTACAAGACGGGAGGCCATGCGGCCGAGGACGGGCATTCTTTGTACGAGAAGCACGCGCTGCAGGCGAGCTGCTATGCCTATGCGACTCTGATGCGGGGCTACGAAGAGGTGGAGGCGGTGTTTGTCCGCGTCGAGCAGCCCGATCCCGAGCATCCGCATCTTCCGCAGACGGTTCGGTATATGTTCAGGCGAGAGAACCTCGGAAGGCTGGAACGGCGTATCGCAGACGCTTGCCGAGAACTGCTGAAGACGCGTTCTTAGAGAATGGGCTTTCGTTTCGACCGCAAAGGCGAAAGGGCGTTTTCGGGAGCCCTTCGCCGACGGTCGATGCGAAGAATTGTTGAATAGATGAACAATGTTCATAATGTTTCGCAGAGGCAAGAGAGGGGGAGTATACTCCGAGGTATGAAAATTTCGACTGAAAAACTGCTCCTCGTCGCTGGCTTCGTCTGGATCATCGCCGGCGGCAATATCGCCAACATCGGGATTGGCGCTCTTACGCACGACCATCTGGTCTGGTGGGTGCTCACTGCAACGCTCGTCGTTTTCGTCATGTTTCACATGTTTGTGTTTCAGAAGCTCGTGAAAAAACATGCAGAGCGCATCCGCGGATTCGAAGAAGACAAAAAGCACATCCTCCACTTCTTCGATAAAAAAGGCTACATCATCATGGCCATCATGATGGGTGGGGGCATTGGGCTTCGGGCAAGCGGCATTCTTCCTGAATGGTTCATTGCCTTTTTCTATACCGGGCTCGGTGCAGCGCTTACGGTCGCGGGTGTTTCCTTCATTGTCTCGTACGTTAAGGGCGGCCGTGCATGACCTTGGGGTACCGGTCTCGGCGTTTCGACGAAAAACGGCTGGTCGTTTCTTCGCGGGTTCACGCGGTGCGTTTGGTGCGAGGGCGTGCCTTGGGCGCTATGCGCCGGCGAAAGCCTGGCCATAGCGGCCTGTGGTATGTAGCGGTAAAACGCGAGCACCGCCAATACGTCGCAAAGCATGCCCGCTCGACTCGCTGCGTGATGCATGCGCCGCGTTTTCCGCAAAAGCCCGTCGCGCCTGCGGTGCGTAAGAGCATGCGCGGCAATAAAGGCAAAGATACGAAGCCG
>USEQ01000211.1 GCA_900553655.1 uncultured Slackia sp.
TTTCGCGCAGCGCATCGCTGCCGTGCATGCCCAGTCGCCATGGCCCTCATCTCGGGGTCGCGCGAGCGTGATTTCGGGGGCTTTTTCCATCTGAAGCTTTCCGGATGCAATTGCCGCATCCAGGGCAGCGCCTATGAGCTGCGTCAATTCTTCACGTGGTTGCATAGGGTCCTTCCCTTTCGTTCGAGCTGCAGGCCTCCTGAAAAAACCTGCCATAAAAATACCTACAAGCTTTTTAATTGTACCACGCAAACCACAGGCAAAAATAAAGGCACACGAAAAGGGGAAACCCCGAAAAGCGGTCGCGCCGAATCCCGCCCTTCGCGTTATCATATGTGAGAATAATACCCACGGCGAAAGGCACTCTATGCTCGATTTCGAAAAGGAATGGGAGCTCATCCAGCAAACCCGCCCGAGACCGACGGACGCCCAAGGCTGGAACAAGCGCTCTGCCCGCTATGACAACAAAGACGCCAAAAACGCCTACGCCGAAGAATTCATCGAACGGGCCGGGATACTGCCCGGCGAATCCGTTTTCGACATGGGCTGCGGCACGGGAACCATAGACGTCCTTCTTGCCGAGCAAGGACACAACGTTCTTGCCGCCGATTTCAGCGACGGCATGCTGGAAAAACTCTCCGAAAATGCACGCTTGCACGATGCGCGCATCGACGCCATCAAAATGAGCTGGGAAGACGACTGGTCCGATTTCGGCCTGGCGGACAATATGGTTGACGTTGCCATAGCTTCACGCTCCATGGCGGTTCCCCGCCTCGATGAAGCGCTCGACAAGCTCACGCGCATCGCACGCCGTCACTGCTGCATCACCATGACCACCGGAACGGCTCCCTACGTAGACAGCCGCATTCTTTCCGCCATCGGCGTTCCCGTATCGTCCACGAAGGACTACCTGTACGCTTTCGGAATCCTTGCTCAAAAAGGCTTCGAGCCTCGCGTCGACTATATCTACTCCACGCGCAAAGACACGTTCGATTCCCACGGAGAGGCGCTTTGCGATTTCTCTCGCATGATAGACCGATGCGGCACGCCACTTTCCCCCGAAGAGGCGGCCCTCGCCAAAGATCGCCTTTCACAATGGCTCGCCGAGCACATCGTCGAAAACCCCGATGCTGGCAAGCCCGACAAGAAAGGCCTTCCCGAGGGCATCCTCTGCCTCGATGTCCTTCGCGTCATATCCTGGGCATGCATCACCTGGGACACACAGGAGCAAAGCGCCTATTAGACCACCCCAAGTCTCTCGACCGCATCCAAGCAACGATGCCGCAGGACGTATCACGCAGCGACCATTACGTTTTTCGCAAAACAGTCCATATGAAACGATTGGAGCATCTATGACCGAAATCCCCCGAATGATCTCCCTGGAAGAGGCGCAGGACCTCGTCCTCTCCCACACAACCCGCATGCCCGCCGAAACCGTGCCCCTCATCGAGGCATCAGGCCGCGTAGCCGCCGAAGACATCACGAGCGATATGGACGTCAGCCCCTTCGCGCATGCGGCCATGGACGGATTCGCCGTGCGCCTTGCCGATTTCCCCGACAGCAAGACCGGCCTGCCCATCGAGCTCGACGTTATTGCCGAGGTGCCTGCAGGCGCCACGTACGAAGGCCGCATTGAAGCGGGCCAGTGCGTGCGCATCATGACGGGCGCCGCGCTCCCAGCCGATGCCGACGCGGTCGTGAAATACGAAATCGTCGAGAACGTGGTCGGAGACGGCAGAGCCGGAAGCCGCGTCCGATTCTGCGCCACGCCCGCGGCGCGCGCGAACATCCGAGAAGCGGGCGAAGAGGCGAAAGAGGGCGAAGTGGTCGTTCGTGCCGGCGAGATTATCAACCCCGCGGGCATCGGCTTTCTGGCAGGATGCGGGGCACTTGAAGCGAGCGTGTATCGCCGCCCCCGCGTTGCGGTCATTCCCATCGGCAGCGAACTCGTCGAGCCCTCCGAAAAGCCAGGCCCCGGCCATATCCGCAATTCGAACGGCTACGCCATGGCTGCATGCGCGCATGCAGCGGGAGCGATATGCGGCATGCTTCCTATCGTTCCCGACAACGAAGACGCCCTGGCTAGCGCCGTGAAGGAAGCCTGCAAGACGCATGATTTCGTGGTGACAACCGGCGGCGCGTCCAACGGAGATTTCGATTTCATCAAACCCGTGGTGGAGCGCCTAGGCACCCTCTACATGACCACCGTCAACATGCGCCCTGGCAAAGCACAGACCTTCGGCATCGTCGACGGCACACCGGTCTTCGGCCTACCCGGAAACCCCGCAGCGGCTTACATGGGCTTCTCGCTCATTATTCGCCCCGCGCTTCGCGCCATGCAGGGATACTCCGCGCTCGAGCATCCTCATGTACAGGCCTGCATCACCCGCGGCAAGAAGAAAAAAGACCCGCGCCGCATCTTCGAGCGAGCCACCATCGCGCGCAACGAAGAAGGCGCGCTCGAAGTCACGCCCGCGAAAAACCAGAGCTCAGGGCTTTTCGGCGTCATTCAGCGCAGCAACTGCATCGCCGTCATCCCCGAAGGCCTCGACCCCGTGAGCGAAGGAGACTTGGTGGAATGCATCCTTCTTGACGTGCCCGAAGAGGCTATCGTGTAACGTCGTCGCATCAAATCTATTAGAAAATCTCGGCGAGGAGCCGCCGCACCGCCGCCTCCTCGCCGAGCCGATCGATACGAAAGGAACGCCATGTCTTCCGAGTACACCGAACCCACGCCCACATTCGCCATCATCACATGCTCCGACACGCGCACTATCGAGACCGATACGGCGGGCGCCGCCCTCAAGGGGCTCATCGCCGAGCGCGGCTGGGTATGCCTCGAACACGTCGTCGTGGAGGACGAGCGCCCGTTCATCTCTGGAGCGCTTCTGCACGCCATCGAAGACCTGCATGCCGACTTCGTTCTGACCTGCGGCGGCAGCGGCCTTTCCCCGCGCGACGTCACCCCTGAAGCCACCATTGACGTATGCAAGCGCAACGTGCCCGGCATCGCCGAGGCCATGCGCGCCCACAGCATACGCATCACCCCGCGCGCCATGCTCTCCCGCGGAGTCTGCATGG
>USEQ01000212.1 GCA_900553655.1 uncultured Slackia sp.
CGCAGCAGAGAGCATCGTCTTATCATGAACCTCCATGCTCTCGATCATGCCCGCTACGCAATACATGCAATCATGCAACGTTTTGGCGGCGTCGAACGCTCCCTCCTTGCACTCTTGCAAATCTTTGTTGTACGCCAGCGGCAGAGACTTCATGGTCACAAGAAGAGCCACCAAATCCCCGACGACACGGCCCATCTTTCCGCGGGTCAACTCCGCGAAGTCAGGGTTCTTCTTCTGCGGCATAATCGACGACCCCGTTGAAAACGCGTCCGAAAGCGTGATGAACCCGAATTCCGTAGAAGACCAGAGTATGATTTCCTCGCACAGGCGCGATAGATGCATCATGGCAACGCTGCAGGCATATTCCAAATCAAGCAAATAATCGCGATCGGAAACCGCATCGAGCGAATTCGGAATGGCGTGGTCGAATCCGAGAAGCTCCGAGGTCATGAAGCGATCGAGCGGATACGTTGTTCCCGCCAGCGCCGCACTCCCTAGCGGATTCGCATCGGCGGCTTCATAAGCATGCTTCAGACGAGCGTAATCACGCGTGAACATCCAGAAATACGCAAGCATATGATGGCTGAACAGGACCGGCTGCGCATGCTGCAAGTGCGTATACCCGGGCATGATAACGCCGAAGCCATCTTCTGCCTTTTTGAGCAGCACCTCGCAAAGAGAGATATTCTGCTCAATCAAGCCCTCCAGGAGTGCTTTCGCATGGAGGCGCAGGTCAACGGCAACCTGGTCATTGCGCGAGCGTCCCGTATGCAGCCGCGCGCCAGGAGCTCCGATTATCCGAGTCAACTCGGCCTCGATCGCCATATGGATGTCTTCGTCGTTGATATCGAAAACGAACGAACCGTCGTCTATGCTTTGCCTTATGGCCTCAAGGCCCTCATGGATAGCATTCGCATCGTCAACGGAAATGACCCCCTGGGCGGCAAGCATCCTGGCATGGGCCTGCGAACCTACGATGTCCTGCGCATACATTTCCTTATCTACACAAAGCGACGCCCCGAATTCCTGCGTGAATTCATCCACGCCCTCCTCAAACCTTCCAGACCACAACGCCATAACGCGCACCTTTCCGTTAAATCCGAAGCGCTTTGCGACTCGGATGAAAATCCTCCATGCATCCTTCGAGAAAAAGCCTCGAAGGATGCTTCTATTTTTTGTTAAGCGGCGCTGATGGCGCTTGCTTTTTCCTGCTCGAATGCACTCTGTTCTGCTATCTCCTTGGCCGCAGGGCCTTGCTTTGCGGACCACACGGTAGTAGGCAGGCCATGAAGCTGTATGAACCCCTTCGCCGCTTCGTGATTGAACGTATCCTGGGCGCCATAGCTGGCAAGGCCGAAATCGTAGAGGGAATACGGGCTTTTGCGTCCCACCACCGTGCTCGAGCCCTTGTAGAGCTTCACCTTGACCGTTCCCGTCACGCAAGCCTGAGTTGATGCGCAGAATGAATCCAAAGCCTCCTTCAGCGGGGAATACCACAGGCCTTCGTACACAGCCGTCGCCCACTTCTGCTCGACGCCAAGCTTGTAATGTTGCGTTTCGCGATCAAGGCAAAGCGTCTCGAGCGCCTTGTGCGCATTGAGGATGACCTGTGCGGCGGGAACTTCGTAGCACTCGCGCGACTTCACGCCCACAAGACGGTTCTCCACCATGTCGAGCCTTCCGCATCCGTGCGATCCCGCTTTGACATTAATCTCCTTGATTATGTCAACAAGCCCCATTTCCTCGCCGTTGAGCGAACAGGGCACGCCTGACTCGAATCCTATCTCGAGATACTCCGGCTGGTCGGGGGCGGATTGCGCGTCCGCGGTAAGCGTCCAAATGTCCGCAGGAGGCTCGCACCAGGGGTCTTCGAGCACGCCGCACTCGATTGCGCGGCCCCAAAGGTTGTCGTCGATGGAATACGGCGATTTTTTCGTCGTAGGCACGGGAACGCCGTGGGCCTTCGCCCACTCCATCTCCTCCTCGCGACTATGGAGATCCCATTCACGCACGGGAGCTACGATTTCAATGCTCGGGTCGAGCGCCTTGATGGATGTTTCGAAGCGCACCTGATCGTTGCCTTTGCCCGTACAGCCGTGGGCAACGTATTTCGCCCCGAACTTATGAGCGACCGCAACCATATGCCTGGAAAGGAGCGGACGGGACAGCGCGGAAAGGAGCGGGTAGGAATTCTCGTAGAGCCCGTTGGCGGCAATAGCAAGCGCCACGTATTCATTGGCGTATTCCTCGCGCATATCGACCGCGAAGGAAGCGATTGCTCCCATGTCGATCGCCTTCTGCTTGATGGCCGCGAGATCGCTTTCGTCCTGGCCGACATTGCCGCATACGGCTATGACGCCGAGCCCTTTCTCCACCTGAAGCCATTTCAGGCATACCGAGGTGTCAAGACCGCCTGAATACGCAAGCACTACCTTTTCCTTCGTTGCCGTCTGAGCCATGGTTCTCACCCTCACCTTTCGTTGCGCGAAGCGCATTTATGCTTTCAACTCAATGGGAATTCGATAAAGAGGCAAAGAAATGCCCGCGCAACACCCGTTGCGCATGCTCCGAATACAAAAACACCCGGCGCGATGCCGGGTGTTTCTTGCGTCCTATGATGTGATGCTACAAGGAGGAATTACCTTGCACGGACCGCAGAAAACACACGCATGCATCGCAGCGTGGTACGTCGGTCCTGGCGTCGGAAAGAAGGCTGTACATGCATGATCGTCATGTTTGCTGCTCCTTTCCTGAAATACTCTAAGATAATCTGATGCTCTACTTCGGTAAAGCGTTGTATGAACTTTATCGAATACGATTCTGTTTTGCAAGAAGAAATTCGAAATTTCTGTTTTACGTATATTTATGCAGAGTAAGCGCCATGGAGCGCTTCGTTAAAGCTCGATTCTCTCAAAGAGCTCCTTGCCCACGCCGCAGACAGGGCAGGTGAAATCGTCGGGGAGCTCGTCGACGTATTCGATATGCCCGCAAATCGTGCAACGCCACGCAAACGTGCGAACATCGGCGTCTTCATTTTCTTCTTTTTGGTCTTGGGCAGCTTCCTCAGGCTGTTCATAGC
>USEQ01000213.1 GCA_900553655.1 uncultured Slackia sp.
GATCCGGGCTTGGCCCTGCTGTCCGCCGGCTTGGGCGTGGGCATTACGGTTGCGGCGACGTGTTTCGCGGCCGCGTCCACGCTGCGTGAAACCCCGGCGGCGCTTATGCTCCCGCGCGCGCCGAAGGCGGGCAAGCGTATTCTTCTCGAGCGCATTAAGCCGCTGTGGAGCCGCATGTCGTTTTCCTGGAAGGTTACGGCGCGCAATATCTTCCGTTACAAGCGCCGTTTCTTCATGGCCGTCATAGTCATCGCTGGCTGTACGGCTCTGCTTTTGACGGGCTTCGGGCTGCAAAATGCCATTAACGACATTATCGACAAGCAATTCGGAGAAGTCTATCACTACAACATGGTGGTGCGCGAGGCGGATGACGCTTCGCAGGAAGATACTTCGGCCGTCGACGGTATTCTTGCCGACGCCGGTCTTGAATCGGCCCATGCAGCGGCCCATACCGAGAATATGCTGGCGGCTCGCGTGGACGACCCCAACGGAGAACAGCAGCGTTTCGAGCTAATCGTTCCCGAAGAGCCCCATCAGTTCTCGGAGTATGTAACCATGCGCGAGCGCGTGGGGCACGACCCGCTGAGCCTCGATGGCGAAGGCGTTGTCATAAGTGAGAAGCTGGCGAACGAGCTGGGGCTTTCGACAGGCGAAACCATGCTGCTCTTCGATGAGGATGCGATAGGAAACGCCACGGGCGAAGGTCGCGAGGTGCGTGTTTCGGGCATTATGGAAAACTATGTGAGCCAGTATGCGTTTGCGACGCCCGAGGCCTTTGGCAAAATATCGGACGAAGCGCCGGCGTTTACCACGTTGTTTGTGAAGGCGACTGAAGACGAAGCTCAGCGCGCTGAGCTTTCCGATGAGCTTTTGGCAATAGACGGCGTGAAGACCGTGGGCTTCAACGACGAAACCATCGAGTCGTATCGCACCATGCTCAAGAGCGTCGATGCGGTGGTCGTGGTGCTGGTGGTTGCCGCTGCGGCGCTTGCGTTTGTGGTGCTGTACAACCTTACCAACATCAACATCACCGAGCGTCAGCGCGAGATTGCCACGCTTAAAGTGCT
Organism: uncultured Slackia sp.; assembly: GCA_900553655.1. Lineage (GTDB taxonomy): Bacteria > Actinomycetota > Coriobacteriia > Coriobacteriales > Eggerthellaceae > Slackia. Next base: position 1,068 of record USEQ01000213.1, read on the forward strand.
CGGCTTCAATACGCGTGAGGTGAACGCCTACATCTACCGCGAGACGCTGCTGCTTTCGGCGATAGGCGTACTGGTGGGCTGTGTTCTGGGCATTTTCATGGAAGGCTTTGTGGTCGTGACGGCCGAGGTCGATCAGGTGATGTTCGGTCGCGAAATCCATGCGCTGAGCTTTGTTATAGCGTTTGTGCTTACCATGCTCTTCTCGGTGCTGGTGACGCTGTTCATGCGCAAGAAGCTTTCCGACATCGATATGGTAGAAAGCCTGAAGTCGGTGGAATAAGGCAGGGGGAGAGGTTGCTATGAATGCTCGGTCGTGTTATTTCGGGCAGACGGCTCAGCAAGTCGTTGCCGATTATTTTGCATGGTTGCGCAAGACGCGCGCCCTTGCAATAGCGGCGGCCGTGGTGCTTGGCGTAGTCGCCATCGTCTTCGTATTCCTCGGGTGTATGATCGCTTACTTCATCTGCCTTGCTGCGATTCTGGCTACGGCGTGGCTTCTCAGGTCGAAGATAGGAAGGCGGTTTCGCAGTTTGCTCGATATTCTGGGGTCAGATTGCGACGCTGAGAAATACCGCGAGGTGATCGAGGGAGTTGCCCAGCGCGATACGAAGCGGCGTTCAATGGGCGTCTGCTTGATCGAGCTTGCGCTGGCCCACTATCATGCGGGTCGTCCGATTGATGCGCTGCGGCTTCTTTCGCAGGTTTCGTTTAAGTCGCCCAAGAACATTCTCTGGATACGTGCGTTCAACGTGGAGGCCATTGCTCGTAATGCCGTGGGTGATTTCGCAGGGCGCGATGCCGCGCTCGAGCGTATCGCGGCGTTTCGCACAGGTACCGGGATCAATTCGGCGAAGCGTGCGGTCATTGACGACATTCTGCTTGGGTTGAACGTGCAGTTTCGTCCTGTCCAGCAATGGGGTCCGGCGGATCTTGATTGTATGCGAAAGAATGCGGCACTCGCCGATTCCCGTCTGACCTGGATTTCTTGGAAAATCTGCGAAGCGGAATACCAGCTTGCGCACGGGGGCGTGCAGGAGGCGGCTTCTCTTCTCGACGAGGTTGTTGAAGGCTCGGTCACGCCGCGTGCTGCCGCCAATATAGAGCGCCTTCGCGCGTTGATGTAGTCGTTTCTGATGCATTTGTGTCGCTTGCGTGCGGCGGCGCTGCTTCGTTCCGAGACGCTCCGTTGTTGCGGCCTGCAAGATAGCTCGGCGTTTCAAAGCGTGCTTCGTTTTGAATAGTGCATATTACAGGGTATTTTATCCACCTATTCATGCGTTTCGGCGAAAAATATGGCACAATTCAATGCGCAAGCATTGATATGTATTCGCTTCGTGCGAAGCGCAGGCTCTGAGAAGGGGCGGCTCATGACGGTCGAGCAGAAATACCTAGACAAGGCGGACGTTCTTATAGAGGCACTTCCTTATATCCGCCGTTTCCACGACAAGGTCATCGTGGTGAAATATGGCGGCGCTGCCATGCTTGATGACGATGTCATGCGTCGCGTCATGGGCGATATTGTTCTTTTGAAGCTTGTCGGCTTCAAGCCCATCGTGGTACACGGCGGCGGCAAGGAAATCAATCGCTGGCTCGAGCGCATAGGCATCGAGCCTCATTTCGAGAACGGCCTACGCGTGACTGACGAGCCCACCATGGAAATGGCGGAGATGGTTCTGTACAAGGTCAACAAAGAGCTCGTGTCCATGGCGGAATCCTTCGGCGTCAAGGCCATCGGCGTAAGCGGCAAAGACGGCGCTCTTATGAGAGTCAACAAGGCGTATCCCGATGGCGAAGACCTTGGGTACGTGGGGGACATCGACTCCGTCCGCCCCGAGATGCTCGAAGGGTTTCTCGAAGACGACTACATCCCCATCGTCTGCCCGATCGGGCTGGGCGAGGAGTTTCATTCCTACAACATCAACGCCGATGTTGCGGCATGCGCTATTGCAAAGGCCATGCACGCCGAGAAACTCGCGTTCCTCTCGGACATCGAAGGTGTCTATCG
>USEQ01000214.1 GCA_900553655.1 uncultured Slackia sp.
GTATGGAACAGTATGAAATAGAAACAGGAATCTATAGGCATTTCAAAGGCAATCTGTATGAAGTTCTTGGCACGGTGCGTCATTCCGAGACGGAGGAAGTATTCGTGCTTTACCGCGCCTTGTACGGCGATCAGGGGCTTTGGGTGCGTCCTTTTGAAATGTTCTGCGAGAAGGTCGATAAGGCAGCATATCCTCAAGTAGAACAGGAATATCGTTTCGAGAAGGTTCGGGAAGAGGACGAGGCCTTTTCGGAATTAGGTATGAAATGCGATTTTGATTGCAGTATGAATGATTTGAACGAGGCAAAGAGGCAGATAGATTCGATTTTACATAAGCTTGAGGCTGCGCTTGAAACCTTTCTAGCGAAGGATGATTCTCAAAGATACAAATCTCAGATTACACCTTGGCAAGAAGGCGCATAGGAGCTCTCGAGCTGGCTAATTCTTTGATTAAGTGCGAGATGAATGCTCGAAGCTTATGAATTAATAACAAATGACGGATACTCGTAAAGGGCATCCGTCATTTTGTTTCGTGATTTATGTGCCGACGTCTTGCTGTTTAATTGGCGAAAACGCCTTCGGTCCAGGTGTCGATGTTTTCGACGCGAATAATAGAGGACACTTCGCGAATTCCATCGAGCGCTTCGAGGGCTGTTTCGGCTTTGCGCATGTCGCTTTCAACCGCTTCATGCGTCACGTAGATGAGGGTGCAGGTTTCTCCATCCTCGCTTTCGGTTTGGCTGATATGGGAGATGGAGATGCCGCATTCGGCGAATGCGTTCGTGCAGGCCGCCAAGGTTCCCAGTTTGTCCTCCACGGTAAGGCGTACGTAATAGCGTGTTTTCAGGTCATCTATGGGGCGAATGGAGAGGTTGTGGCCGAAGGGCTCTTGCTCGGGCATCGGAGCGCCTCCCTTGGCGATAGGCTCGGCCAATGCCATGATGTCACCGACCACGGCGCTTGCGGTGGGGAATGAGCCCGCACCTGCGCCGTAGAACATGGTCTCTCCTACGGCGTCGCCTACCACAAAGACTGCGTTCATGGCTCCATCGACGCTTGCAAGTTGGTGCGTGTTGGGAATCATAGTGGGATGCACGCGCACGTCGATGCCTTCGGGCGTGTTGCGGGCGATAGCGAGAAGCTTGATGGTGTATCCGAATTCCTGGGCCATTTTGATATCGGTTGCGGAGACGTTGCGGATGCCCTGCATATAGACATCGTCGGTAGTGACGCGCGTCTGGAAGCCGATAGAGGAAAGGATGGCGATTTTCGATGCGGCGTCAAAGCCGTCGACGTCTGCCGTCGGGTCTGCTTCTGCATAGCCGGCGGCCTGCGCTGCGGAAAGCACTTCGTCGAAAGACAGGCCTTCATGCTGCATGCGGGAGAGGATGTAGTTCGTGGTGCCGTTCATGATGCCGGCGATGGTGAGAATCTCATTGCCTACAAGGTCGTGCTCGAGCGCGTGAACGACAGGAATGCCGCCTGCGGCTGCCGCCTCACAGCGGATCTGCACGCCGCTTTTGGCTGCAAGAGATGCAAGATGCTCGACGTGACGCCCCAAAAGAGCCTTGTTGGCGGAAACGACGTGCTTGCCGTTTTTGAAGGCCTCTTCGAAGATTTCGGTCGCGGGGTGCTCTCCGCCGATGAGTTCCACGACGATGTCGATTTCGGGGTCTTCGACCACGTCTTTCCAATCGAAGGTGAAAACGCCCTCGGCAAGGCCCAGGCGCTTCGCCTCGGCATCGTCGCGGCTGCACGCGCGCTTGAGGTTCAGGTCGATGCCGTAATGCTCGAGATATTTATCGTGATGGGTGCTGATGAGGCGCGCTACGCCTCCGCCGACGGTTCCAAGGCCGATAAGTCCTATGTTTACGCTTCGCATGCGAACTCCCATCTTCGCTGTATGTGACGGCGCCATGGTCAAATGCGCCTTTGTTCTAACGGGTTGATTGTACAGAATTGTTGTACCAAGGCGAATAGCGAGCTCGTATACGGGCTTCTATTCTCGCGAAGAGCTCGAGACTGATGGTGCGATGGGCGCATCGGCCTGGTTTGCGATGCGTATCAATGCTTATGCGGAAGCTGTCTATTCGGGGCGATTGGGTGACGCAAACAAAAAACCCGGCATATGCCGGGTTTGCATTCGAGTGGTGCGGGTGAAAGGACTTGAACCTTCACGGGGTTGCCCCCATACGGACCTGAACCGTACGCGTCTGCCAATTCCGCCACACCCGCGTGGCTTAACAGCCTGTTTTCGTTTACTCCGAAAACGAGATGAAATATTACATGATTCTGCGTATGCGGACAAGACCTTTTTTCGAAAAAATGAACACCTTGCGTTCTCCCGTCTCCATTTGATTTGCAAACTCATCCGAGCGTTCGAGTTTCCCCTTCTGTTTCTTGTTGATTCACGAATTGCGCTAGGCTTGCTAGAGGCTTTGATTGGCTCGACGCGGTGCTTCGTCGTCTTGTTCTATTGTTCATGGACTCGTTACACAACTTCAGCAAGGCGATCGCTTGCGATGGGTGTATCATGCGCGGATACGCTGGCAGATATGCTCTAGGAGAAAAGAGACAGGAGAAATTATGAGCCAGGCAACTGAGGTCAAGCTTTACAAGCGCGAAGGTGCTTATATTCCGCGCGTTGCTGCGGTGCATGATTTATGCGGCTACGGGAAGTGCTCGCTTGGCGTAGCCATTCCCGTTCTTTCGGCGGCGGGATGCGATGTGTGCCCGGTTCCTACGGGCTTGTTCTCGAGCCATACGGCGTTTCCCGGGTGGTACATGCACGATACGACGGAGATACTTCCCGATTACCTCAATGCCTGGAAAGGAATCGGCGTCGAGATAGATGCTGTTTACTCGGGCTTTTTGGGGGCTCCCGAGCAGGTCGATATCATCCGCGGTATTTACGAGACGTATCCGAACGCGCTTCGCGTGGTCGACCCCGTTATGGCGGATCACGGAAGGGTATACCCGACCTACACGCCCGAATTGTGCCAGGCCATCGCCGGTTTGGCGGCGGATGCAGACATCCTCACCCCGAATCTTACCG
>USEQ01000215.1 GCA_900553655.1 uncultured Slackia sp.
CTCGCGCATGCGGTTGCCGGCGGGCGCCTCGCGCGAGATCTCGACCACGCGCTGACGCACGTGCTGCCGGATGTAGGCTTTGTCGGACTGCACGCCGCGGGCGTGCATCTCCTTCTCGGCACGCGTGGGCTGCATGGCGTGGACGCGTGAGTTTCGCTCGCCTCTAACCATCTGGCGCAAGCCCCATTTGGCGTCCAGCGTGCGCATCGCGTTCGCACGGTCCACCTTCGCCTTCTGCCCGCGTCCCTCGCAGAGCCGGTTGCCGGTCTCCAGGTTCGTGCGGTTGATGCCGATGTGCACGGCGAATCGGTCGGTGCCGTCGGCTGCGCAGTGCTCTTTGTGCAGCACCCAAAGCGCCTCTTGCGCCGGATAGCGCGTCTGCACCCAGTCCTTCGCGAATTCCATGCACTTCTGCGGCGTCATCTTGCCGCCGTTGCAGCTGCATTCATCCGGGTTGAAGCCAATGACCTGGTGGTACATGTAGGTCGTGGACGCGCCCTCGCGACCCGGGGCGTTGTGCCCGTAGGCCTCGCGGGTGGCGTCCATCTCCTCGAACCATCGGTCCTCGTTCACGATGTGCTGGGAATCGCGCATCAGTGCCCGCTCGTCGTTGAGGTATTTGCCCAATGAGCCTGCGTGGGCGGCCGAGGTGACCGCCACCTGCTTGATGGCGCTCACGGCTACATGCCGTCCCAGGCTTGCCACTCGTCGTCAACGACCTCGGCCTGGGCGGTCTGCGCGGATTTGAAAGCGTCGAAGTCGACGCGCCAGACCTCGACGTCATGCTTGCAAACGGCCGCCTGGCTCTTCGCGTTATGGCGGAATTGCATACGCTTAATGTCGCACTCCTGCTCGCTGCCAAGGCCGAAGAACTCGCCAGCCGGCGTGTTGCTCGCGTAGGTAACGGGCATCTGGAAGACGCCTTCGCGTCCGGGCTTGGAATTCTCCGCGCCTTTGATCACGATGGCTCCGTCCTTGACGGGTGCGCGGTTCGCCCACTCCCATTCGTGGATGAGGTCGTCGGCGCGCTCGGTATAGGCCTCGCTGCTGCCGGGGGTCGCGGCTACGCCCCAGCCCTGTTTCGAAGTGCCAGTGTTCTGGGTACGTACGGTGCGCTTGCCCGCAAGGCGGGTGAAGTACTGGCAGTCGTCGGGGTTTGCCAACGCCAACGCCACCTTGCCGCCCATGGACCCCAGAATCTTGTCGCGGCCGGCGTTCTGATCGCCGGGCTTGTTGTACTTCTGCCATTGTTTTAAGTCTTGCGTGGCGCAATAGGCATGCAGGTGATACGAGCGTCCAAGGGTGACGATTTCGGCCATGGCCTCAACCTTGGGCAGGTTGCCCCATTCGTCACCGAGGATCGCCGTCTCGTGCGGTAGGCGGCTACCGTTCATGTCGGCCTCGGCTTGTGCGATGCGCCACCACTGATTCATGAACGCCGTCATGAGCACCATGTACGGCGCGCCCTCTTCCATCAGGTGCATGTACACGACGGTCTTCTCGCGCACCATGTCGCGGATGGACACGTCGCTTGCTGCGGTGACGCGGCGAATGCCCTCGTCGTTGAAGACGCTCAATGCTTCCTTCAGCGTGGACAGCACGTTCTTGCCGGCCGTGGTTACGCCGCCGTCGGAAAGGAAATCGACGGCTGCGGCGTAGGCCGGGTGATCGGGGCCAACCTCGCTGCTGCGGATGAAGTCCTTAAGCGGCGCGGAGGGGTCCTTGCCGTCGCCGGTGGTGCCGCGGTTGACCATGTCGCATACGGTTGCCATGTTCTTCTGTGAGCGTGGAATGTTGGCGAAGGCCACGATGAGTAGGCACGCCGTCAGCGCGGAACGAGCCGCCTTGGGGAAGTAGGTGTTACTCTCGCCACCGATGGGCACGAGGTCGGCTGCGGTCTGACGGGCGGTCCGCTGCGCATCGCCAACGTTGCCGGTCTCTGCGAACTCCGAGATGAGGTCGATCGGGTTGAAGCGACTGGCGCCGGGATAGCCCCTCAGGTCGAACACAATGCGACGGTAGCCAAGCTCGAGCGCTTTGTCGCCCGTGAGTTCCAGCATCTCGTTCTTGCCCGTCACGATGAGGTTCCATCCGGCGGCCATGCAAAGATGCAGTGTTTGCAGGTAGACGAGCCATGATTTGCCCGAGCCTGTTTTGCCGATGATGGCCCAATGCGGGATCGAGCTATCGAACAGATAGCCCTTCTTCGAATTGCCAATCACCAGGCCGGCTTTCTGGGGGATGCCCTTGCCATCCCAGAAGTCGTTCTTCTTGCGGAGTTCTTGCATTGACGTGATGAGCTTGGCGTTGCCCAGAATGCCGCCGGAAACGTTGCGCTGCTCATTGTTCTTGTAATGCTGCATGAGCAGCAGCAGACCGAAGATGAGCACGACGAAGCTCAGCCAGAGCATGAACGCAGGGACTCCGTGCTCGCTCGCGAAAAGCTGTGACATGTACTGGCCCAAGCCGCCCATCGGGTCGCCGCCGGCGAGGATCGTCCATAGCGGCTTGAAGTTCGCCCCATCCTTAAACAGGATGTTGCCAGCCATCGGAACGCCGACGGGCGCGGCGACGACCGCGATGGCAACGCTGCCGACGACAAACGCAACTGCCGCGATGACTTTCTTGATGTCGAAGTAATTCATAATTCCCTTTCTGTGTTTCTATGCGGAAGCTCGCGTCTCTGCGATCAGTTCGCTTATTTGCCTTGTGCTTTCCTCGAGCTGCGCGAGCGCGGCCTGAGCCTGCGCTGCGAGCTGCGGAAAGCCCTGGTGGCGGGTGTTCGCATGGCGTAGGAGCTGGTTGAGCAGCCCGCCGACTCTGCGCTCGTTCGAATAGAGGGCCCTGAGGGCTTCGGCATCGACGACGATGCGTGGTCGGCCGTCGTCCTCGAGGCAGCGGAAGCGCACAAAGTCCGAAATGGTGAGCCCGGAGGCACCGGCCGCGCGGGCCAGAGCCTCGTAATCGGACTGCGACATGCGGACGTTCAAGCGCCTGATGTGCTTACTGGTCATCGCTCGGGGCCTCCGTCCTGATGTGGG
>USEQ01000216.1 GCA_900553655.1 uncultured Slackia sp.
AAACCCCCGCTTCTGATATTGGGGCAAGCGAGTTGCCTTGACGGATAGAGAGTCGTGCGGTTGCGAAGCGCGGGAGAGGGGCGTGTTCGGCAGAGAAAAGCGCCCGCGCAAACGAATTGCGCGGGCGTCTGACAGGGTCCTATGGTTTTCTCGGGCTATTCTGCCTGAGCGTCTTCTTTCTTGGTGATCTCGCATTTCTCGCCGCGGGTTTTGGCGCACATGCTCACTGCGCCGCCGAGAGCAATCAGAGCGATGGCATTCGGCAGAACCATGAGCTGATTGAACATATCGGCAAGCTCCCAGACCAGGTCGTTGGAGAGCAGCGATCCGGCGAAGATGAAGCACAGTGCGATGACCATGAAGACGGGAACCGCCTTTTTGCCGAACAGATACTCCACGTTGAGCTTCGCGAAAAGATTCCAGCTGATGATAGTGGAGAAGGCGAAGAACAGCAGGCAGATTGCCACGAACATCGCGCCGCCGTTTGTTCCGAAGAGTTTTCCGAAGGCGATTTGGGCCATATTGGTCTTGTCGATTCCTTCGTACATGCCTTGGGCCAAAGCGCCGTCGCCCACATAGAGCGTGATGATGGAGACAAGAGCGGTGATGGTGACGACGACGAAGGTGTCTACGAAAACGGCAACGATAGCAACGACGCCCTGCTCATGGGGATTTTTCACATTGGCCATAGCGTGAGCATGCGGAGTGGAGCCCATGCCTGCTTCGTTGGAGAACAGGCCGCGTTTAGCACCCTGGGAGAGAGCGGCGATAATGCCGAAGGTCACGCCGCCGACGGAAGCTTGCGGGTTGAACGCGCACTCGAAGATCAGCGCGAATGCTGCGGGCAGCTGGCCGATATTCGCAATGATGACGGCAAGGCCGCCGACGAGGTAGATGATCGCCATGACGGGGACAAGCTTTTCGGTGACGGATGCGATGCGCGAAATGCCGCCGAGGAAGATGAAGCCGCCTACGACGACGATTGCAAGGCCCATGACCCAGGTGGGAATGCCGAAGGCGGTGTTGCAGGTGGATGCGATGGAGTTCGACTGAACCATGCAGCCCATGAATCCAAGCGCCAGGATGATGGCGACAGCGAAAAATCCTGCGAGGAAGGTTCCGAATTTACCCGTGAATGCGGTCTTGATGTAATAGACCGGACCGCCGTGTACCGTGCCGTCGGGGTCGACTCGACGGGTCTTCTGCGCAAGGACGGCTTCTGCGTAGTTGGTCGCCATGCCCAAGAAGGCGATGAGCCACATCCAGAAAATTGCGCCCGGGCCGCCGACGAGAATGGCGCCGCATGCGCCGACGATGTTGCCCGTGCCGACCTGTGCGGCAATAGCGGTAGCCAAGGCCTGGAACGAGCTCATACCGCTTTTCTGCTTGCCGCCCTTAAGGGAAAACGTGCCGAAGAGCCTTCTTATGCCTTCGCCGAAGCAGCGAACTTGCACGAAGCGCGTGCGAATGGTGAAGAATAGACCTGTGCCGATCAAGAGAATGATCAAAACGTAATTGGAAAGATACGAGTTGATGGTTTGGACTACGGTAAGCAATGCGTCCACGCAACGACCTCCTTCAGGCTTGTCGGAGAAGCCTCGGGAGAACGAAACGAGTCAGCTGAATGAAGTCAGAAAACCGCATCTCTGTCCGTTTGCCTGAGAGATTCGGCGATCGAGGGCGGCGTGGCAGCGCCTTGCACCCGATGGCCTTGCACCGTCGGCACTCATTTAAGAGTTCTCCAGAGGTTTCTCCACTTCCGGTTTCACGTGCGATCCCGAAAGTTTCATCGAAATGGTATGGGGCGAATTATCGTACTAAAGCGTTGCAGTATGCAAGGGCAAATGAGGTTTTTTTGCGAAAGCGCAGGTCGGTAAACGAGAAAAAGAGCCGTCCACCCGCTGAAAGCGACGTGAACGGCTTCAAAACGGCTGTTATCGGCGAAGGGAATGATTGAAATACCTGACCCTATCGACCAAGTTGCCGTTCAGGCTCTGGTTGTTTCTATCTATCGGCGAAGAGCGGTGCAGGGGCTCTTAGAACCATTTGAGACGCTTGAGCACCACGAGGATGGCGATGAGGAGGATGGCCGTGATTCCCGTGACGATAGCGAATCCGTACGGGGAATCGGAAAGGGGAATCCCCTCGAGGTTCATGCCGAATACGCCGCCGATGACCGTGGGCACGCAAAGCACCAACGTCAACGACGCGACCAACTGCATGGTGTGGTTCAGGTCGTAATCCATCATCAATCCGAAATGATTAATCGTTGAGTCGAGAATCTCCGAGTAGATCTTCGTCGTTTCGAGCGCCTGTCGATTCTCAATCATGACGTCGTCGAAAAGGTCGATGATTTCAGGGTTGTGCAAGGTCAGCACGTAGCGGCGGTAGCGTTCGAAGACGGTGTCGTTCGTGGTGAGGGAGGTCTTGATGTAAACGAACGACGCATCGAGGGCGTAGAGCTCTTCGAGCTCTTTGCGCGTCGCCTTCTCGGTGGAGCGCGAGAGGTTCATGCGGCGTCGGTTCAAGGCGCGCAGAGAGACGAAGTACGCCTCTGACGAAGCCAGCAGGATATCGCTCGTGAAGCCCTTGATATTGTCCGTTGGGTGCAGGTTGCGCTGACGCGACTTGAGGATGGAGATGATGGGGACGCGATACACCGAACAGACGGAGATGACGTGATCAGCCGTTTCGAAGATGCCGATAGGAATGGTGGTGTAACGTTTTTCCCCGGACGTCTTGTCGTGGACGGGAGTGTCGACGATGAACATGGTGTAGACGTCGTTGCGCTCGATGCGGGAGACCTCTTCGAGGTCGAGGGGCGCGCAGAGGTCGTCTTCTTCGATGCCGAAGCGCTGCGTTATCTGCGAAAGCTCTTCAGGAGTCGGTTCGAAAAGCGCGATCCAGCAACCAGGCCTTTCTCCGTCCAGTTTAACGAGGGAGCGTGTGTGCTCGTCGGTGCAGAAGTATTCGATCATATGCGCTCCTCTCGTGCGGGTATTGCAAGGCATCGCACCAT
>USEQ01000217.1 GCA_900553655.1 uncultured Slackia sp.
GGGATACGTGTTCGAGGATTTTTTGGCGCGCTGCGAGCTGTGCCCTCGTCGTTGCGGGGCCGATAGGTCTGCGGGAAGGCGTGGAGTGTGCGGCGCGGCGGATGAACTGCGCGTTGCGCGCGCGGCGCTTCATTTTTGGGAAGAACCTCCGATATCGGGCGAGGCGGGCAGCGGAACCGTGTTCTTTTCGAATTGCCCCCTGCATTGCGTCTATTGCCAAAATGCCCGCATCGCCAACGGCCGTGCAGGAGCGGACATCTCCGTGGCGCGGATTTTTCTCGAGCTTCAGGAAAAAGGGGCTCTAAACATCAATCTTGTGACGGCGACGCATTACGTACCTCATGCCATCGAGGCGCTTCGACAAGCACGTAACCAGGGTCTTCGCCTGCCGGTCGTCTGGAACACTTCGGGATACGAAACCGTGGAGACCGTGAGTCTCGTCGCGCCGTATGTCCAGACGTTTCTGACCGATTTTCGTTATACGGACCCCGAAACCGCTCGGGCGTACTCCCATGCTCCCGACTATCCGCATGTCGCCCGTGCCGCACTCGAAGAAATGGTTCGGGGCGATGCGGACGTTATCGTGCGCATCCTCGCTCTGCCAGGGCATATCGATGAGGCGAAAGACGCTGTGCGCTATCTCTACGAGACCTACGGCGATCGGGTCGTGCTGAGCATGATGAGCCAGTACACGCCTGCGGGAAGTCATCCTGAGCACCCCGAACTCGACCGGCGTGTTTTTCCGGAAGAATTCGAAGAACTGCTCGATTTCGCCGATGCGATCGGATGCGACGAATACTTCTGGCAGGAGGGCGATGCGGCGCAGGAGAGCTTCATTCCCGATTTCTATAGCCTCGAAGGCGTCTTGGGCCCCGAATAGCCTCGAGCGAGCGCTCCAAGGCTCGAACGGTTCGAAAGCGCCTTTCAGGGGCATCTGTCGTTCGCTTCGGAGCCAAGGTCGTTCGGTGACGCGTTTGTTTCGTTGCGCGTTTTCAGTCCGTTGTTGCGCCGATGACTGTGGTAGGGTGTGCTAAAGCGTTATGTCCGAAGCGCGGTGCCTGCAGGAGTCGCGAGGATGTCATGGCGCAATCGAAGATGTCGCCTTTCGAGGCGATGCTATATGGAAGGAGGCTTCGAAATGGGCCTTTTCTCGATGAGCGGAAAGAAAAAGAAGAACTACTACGGCGGTAGCGGTTCGTATGGAAAGCCGGGTCTTGGTGGCCTTGGCGGCATGATGGGGATGTTCGGGTCGTTTTCGAGCTCGGCGCGCAAGCGGCAGATGTATCAGCAGCAGATGGCCCAGCAGCAGGCTGGAGTCCATCGGAATCCCGTCGTGCAGCAGGGCCCTCAGGCCGCGCCGGCTGCTGCCGCTTCCGCCCAGGCCCCTTCTGGAAGCATCGCATGCCCTGCATGCGGCGCTTCTGTCCCTGCGGGCTCGAAATTCTGCCTTGCATGCGGCAATAAGATCGGCGGCGGTTTCTGCGCCGGATGCGGAGCGGCATTGCCTCCTGGCGCGAAATTCTGTCCCACATGCGGAACCCCGCGTGCATGACGGAGCGGCCGTCTCATGCCTTTTCGCTCGAAGCGCGAAAACCCGATAGATGACGAATGCGAAAACGCCTTCCGCGAAAGCGGCGCGTTTTCAGGCGGAAGATCCGACGCGTATGCGCCGGATCTTTCTTTGTGCGCGGCAGATCTCCCTCGTCGGCGTTTTTCCTCGTCTCGTGCGGCGCGCGCTCTCACGGCGCTTTTCGACCGTTGCATTGTCGGCTGCGATGCGGGGGAGCATCGCCTCGAATCCGTACTCGGCCAGGGGCGATACGGCACGTCTTTCCTGGGCGTGTCTCGAGTCGACGGTACAGAGGTCGTCATCAAGAAAATCGATCGAGCGGAATCGGCGAGCGTTCGAGAGGCCGTATGGGCGGAGTGCGCCGCGCTTTCTCTGCTCGACCATCGGGGAATCGCACGCTGGCTTGGAATCGTGAATGGTCGGATTGCAACGTGCGGTTCTCACGTTCGTGCGTTTTTGCCGCGGCATGCGGCTTTTTACGGCATTGTCCAATCGAGATGCCCGGGAACATCCCTGCACCGCCTTCTTCGCGAGGGGCGCGTCTTTTCCATGGACGACATCGCGTCCATCGGAGCCTCGCTTATCGAGATGGCGTCTCATTGCGCTTCGCGCGGGGTTATCCACGGCGATATCCGGCCGGCGAACGTTCTTCTCGACGAGCGAGGGCGTGTTTCGCTCGTGGATTTCGGACTTGCCCGTTTCTTCGACAGGTCCCTTGCCGAAAGCGCGGCCTTCGCCTATGCGGCCGACGACGTGGACGGCATCGTCGAAACGCTGCTGTTCCTGCTGTATTCCGATTGCGCTCGGGTTCGCGCCGGCGGGCGCGGCCGTCCTTGGTTCGAAGAGCTCGTCATAAACGAGCGCCAGAGGTCGTTTCTTCACGATGCGTTCTTTCGCAAGGAATCGTTTCGTTCGTTCGAGGAATTCGGCTCGCGTTTTGCTGCCGCTTTTCCTCCATGCTCCTGATTTCGCTGCATCGCCGAATGCGGGAAAGCCCGAAACGGCGGTGCGTTTCGGGCTTTCCCGGGCAGAGGATTCTACGTGATGCTCGTTTTTGTCTTGGATAAAGCGTTCCTTACGCGTCGTAGGAGATGCGCACGCCTTTCGTGTCGCATTCGAGCACGTGGACTTCGAATGCGGGGTAGAGCGACGCCAACCGGGCGCGCAGGCTCTCGGCGACAAGCCCGTCGGCCGTGACCGCCATCATGGTCGACCCCGACCCCGAAATCCACATAGTGCATGCACCGCCGTCGAGGCAGATGCGGCGGACGTCCTCGTAATCGGGGATGAGCGTCTTGCGATACGGCTCCTGCAGCCTGTCTTCGCAAGCGGCCGCGATAAGCTCGACATCGCCGTTTTCGAGCCCGCGTGTGAGACCCGAGATGCGGCCCATCTGCCACACGG